>DATLUW010000181.1:0-21271 GCA_035577825.1 Actinomycetota bacterium
TGGGTGGCCGGCGGCACGGACGGCCGCATCACCCGGATCGCGCTGCCGGGCTACGTGGCCGCAACCGAAGCCCGAACGAACACCCGCACAACCGGCCTCGCGCGCTGCGCCGGACGCCTGTGGGTGGCCACGGGCGACGGCGACCTCGTCCGCGTCGACCTCCGAACCGGCCGGGTCCGGGCGACCCACCTGGGGAGGTACCTGACGGCCGTCGCCACGGACGGCCGTGTGGTGTGGGCGGTCGACGGGGCCGGCGGCGACGCCACGGCGCTCGACTGTGCGACGGGGAGGGTGCTCGGCCGCGTGCCGGCCGGGCGGGAGGCGACGGGCGTCGTGGCGACGCCCGGGGGCGCGTGGGTCGTCGACTCGGGCGCCGGAGTCGTGAACGAGCTGTCCACCTGACCGACCGGGGCATCGCGACCGGCGGCCCGTACATTTCGAGGAGGTCGATCAGCATGCGAAGACGTCGGATCGTCGCTGCAGCCATCGTGGCCGGCATCGTCACGGCCGCGTGCTCCGGTGGCGCGGGCAGCAGCCACAGCCCGGCTTCCGCCGGCAGCGGGAGCCCGCACGGGTCGACCGGCCCGGCGTCGTCGCAGTCCGCGCCTGCGCCGTCACCGAGCACGGCGCCCCTTCCGCGTGGCGTGACGACCATGGTGGGGACGGACCCGTACCCGTTCGGCGTGACAGTGGCGTTCGGCCGGGTCTGGGTCAGCGCCCACGACGCCTACTCGGTGGACGTGATCGACCCCGTCACGCGGCAGACGGTCCGAACGGTCGGGCTCAAGTTCCAGCCCGGATCGGTCGTCTCGGGCGGCGGTTCGATCTGGGTCCAGAGCCGGACCGACGTCAGCCTGGTCCGGATCGACCCGGACACCTACGCGACGACGACCGTCCGCCTGGGCAGGTCCGGCGACATGGCCTGCACGATCGCGTTCGGACACGGCCTCGTGTGGGCCGCCGCCGGCAACGCCGCCGGGACGGGGGGCACGGTGTTCGAGATCCGGCCGTCCGACGGAACGGTGGCCGCCAGGGTCCACGTGGACGGGTTCCCGTGCTCGTGGGCGTCCCTCGGCGACCACGAGTGGACCGCGATCGACGGTGGCCTCGTCGAGCTCACTCCGGGGAAGGCGACCGCGAGGGTGATCCCGGTCGGCCGGCTCGGGGGGAGCATGCCGTGGCTTGCCGGTGCGGTCGACGGCCGGCTGATCGTCACGACACCCGACGACCGGTTCGGCACTGTGGTGTTGCGGCTGCGGCCCTCGGGCACGGCCGAGTCAGTGCTGCACCGGCCGAACGACCAGCTGCTGGTGCTCGATGTGAGCCATGCAGGGGTGTGGTTCGCCTCGAACGGGACCGACCAGGTCCTCGTGATGGACCCGGACACGATGCGCATCCGCGGGCGGGGAACCCTCGCGACCGGCGAGGTCACCCCCGATCCGACCATGGACCCCAACGAGCTGTGGCTGCCGGATTCGGCCGACACGGCCGTGGTGCACGTCGACCCGGGCTCGTTCCTCCGGACGGCCGCCTGAGACGAAACGAACGGGCGGCGGCCGGGCGCGCGGTGGGCTACCGGGTCGCCGTCCGGGCGCCCTGCGACACGTGCGAGACCGGTGTGGCGGCGGCGGGGCGAAGCTCGAGGATCGCCGCCTCGGGGGGGCACAGGAACCGGAACGGCGCGAACTTGCTCGTCCCGAGCCCCGGCGACGTGTGCAGCGTGGCGCCGCCCATGCGCGCGACCCCGCTCGCGAGCCCGCGCGGCATGTACGAGTTGGTGACGAGCGTCCCGATGAGCGGCATCCGGACCTGCCCCCCATGCGTGTGACCGGCGAGGATCAGGTCCCAGCCCAGAGCGGCGAGCTCCGGCGAGGGGTCGGGCGAATGGACGACCGCCAGCCCGAACAGGTCCCGTCGCCGGCGCGTGGCCACCCGCAGGTCGGCGAGGTGGATGTGGGGGTCGTCCATCCCGGTCACCTCGACCTCGAGCGAACCGAGCGCCTGTTCGCCGTGGACGTTCTTGAGGTGGACCCAGCCGTTCGCCTCGAGCTGCTGCACCAGCTCGCCGGCCCGGCTCCGCCGGACCAGCCGGCGCTTCCCCGGCCGGTGCCGCTGGAAGTACCGCAGCGGGTTCACCGGCCGCGGCCGGTAGTAGTCGTTCGAACCCAGCACGAAATAGGACGCCAGGCGGCCGCGCACCTCATCCAGCGCCGCGACGACGTCCTCCACTGCTTCGGGTTCGCCGATCAGATCGCCGGTCGCCACCGCGACGTCACACGGGGGGAGGGACGCGAGGAAGGAACGCAGCTTGCGGTCGCGGCGCACGAAGTGCAGGTCGCTGACGTGCAGCACGGAGAGCGGCGCGGCGTCCGCCGGTAGGATGTCGAGCCGGTACCGCCGGACACGGTACCAGTGGTGTTCGACGAAGATTCCGTACGCGACGCACAGCACGCCGGCGGCGAGCACGCCGATCACGATCCACAGCACGGAGGCCAGTGTAGCCATGGGAACCCTCAAAACCCGGATCGCCGACGAGTCGAAGACGGCGCTCAAGGCGGGGGAGAAGGTTCGCCTCGGCACCCTCCGCATGCTGTCCGCCGCGATCAAGAACCGCGAGGTCGAGCTCCGCCGCGAGCTCACCGACGACGAGGTCGTCGAGGTCGCGATCAAGGAGTCGAAGCGCCGCACCGAGGCCGTCGAGGCCTACGAGCAGGCCGGCCGCGAGGACCTCGCCGCCAAGGAGCGCGAGGAGCGCGAGGTGCTGGCGGCGTTCGTCCCCGAGGGGCTCTCCGACGAGGAGACGACCGCCCTCGTCGACGAGGCCGTCTCGGCGACCGGCGCCACGTCGATGTCCGACATGGGCAAGGTCATGGGGTTCGTGATGGGCCGGGCGAAGGGCCGCGTGGACGGCGCGAAGGTCCAGGCGCTGGTCCGGGCCCGCCTCGGCGACTGACCCTCGGGACTCCCCGGCCGTCGGCGCAGCCCGCGGCCGAAGCCGAAACTCGCCGCGGTCCCGCCGTCAGCTCGTGCGGCGGTGCTCCGTGTACCAGGGCTGCGCCGCCCGGAAGCCGTGTCCGTGCCCGTGCGACTTCGTCGGCTTGGGGGTCGGCGAAGGCGGCGGCGTGGTCGGCGGTGGGGTTGTCGGCGGCGGCGGCGGCGGCGTGGTCGGAGGCGGCGGCGGCGGCGTGGTCGGCGTCGGCGACGCCTTCACGAAGTGCCCCACGTTGATCGTGACCGTCGAGCCCAGGAGCGCCTTCACCCCGCCGGAGGGCGACTGGCTCAGCACGATGCCGTTCTCCGAGAACACCGACGTATCGACGAGGTTCACGCTCGGCGTGAAGCCGGCGGCCGAGATGATCGACTGCGCGTCCGGGCTGTGCTTGCCCTGGACGTTCGGGACCGGCGCCTTCGGCGGGATGCCGTCCGACGGGTTCAGGTGGATGAGGAAGCCGAGCTCCTCGGTCGACCCGGGGCCCGGGCTCTGCTGGGCGATGACGCCGACCGGGAGCGTCGAGTGGACCGGGCTCTCGACGACGCCTACGAAGTTCGCCTGCTGCAGGGCCGTGAGCGCGTCGGCCTGGCTCTTGCCGATCACCGACGGGACCTGGCCGGTCTGCGGCGGCGGCGGCGGCGGGAAGTCCTTCGGCTGGTAGTTCTTCGTGTACAGCGACATCACGTCGTGCCACATGAGGGCAGGGATGTCCCCGCCGAACATGTGCTCGAACCCCTCGACGCCGATCATCGATCTCGGCACGCCGGGGTAGCCGACCCACACCGCCGTCGCGACCTGCGGCACGTACCCGCAGAACCAGGCGTTCTCGTAGTCGTCCGTGGTCCCGGTCTTGCCGGCCTCGGGGCGGTTGTCGGGCAGGCGGGCGTTGGTGCCGGTGCCGTGGTCGATGACCCCGCGCAGCATGTCGGTCACCTGGTAGGCGATGTCTTTCTGGACGTTCTGCTTGCAGGTCAGCTTGGGGTTGTGCTGGTACAGCACCTGGTGCTTGGGGCCGGGGCCGATGATCTTCTCGACGCCGTAGTACGGGCAGTACAGCCCGCCGGCGGCGAGCGTCGCGTACGCGGTCGCCATGTCGAGCGGGCTGTCCGCGAACGTCCCCAGCGTGATCGAGCAGTCCGCCGGGCCCACCGGGTGGTCGAGGTGGATGCCCATGTCCTCGGCGGCCCGGCCGATGTTCTGGGGCCCGACGTCCGCCGCGAGGCGCCCGAACACCGCGTTGATCGAGTCCGCGGTGGCCGTGTACAGGTCCATGAAGCCGAAGTCCCCGGCGCCCTCCGCGTTGACCGGCGCCCAACCGTTGCATCGCGGCTTGAGGTCCTCCGCCGGCGAGTCCGACGGGTACACCTGGTGCGGCGGGATGCCCTCGCGGAAGGCCGCCACCAGCGTGAACGGCTTGAACGACGACCCCTCCTGGTGGATGGCGTTCCACACGAAGTCGGTGTGGTTCGGGTCCTTCGCGAAGTCGCGGCCCGATGCGAGCACCCGCACGGCGCCGGTGCCGGGCTCCACGGTCGCGATCGCCGCCTGCGGGTCGGTCTTCAGCGGCAGCCGGGAGTTGATCGTGTGGATCGCGGACCGCTGCCATTCCGGGTCGATCGTCGTGTAGATCGTGAGCCCGCCCTGGAACATCGCCCGGTCGCGCGCGCGCTGCGTCCGGCCGAGCACGTCGAACTCACCGTTCGCGTCGGCCTCGATCATCTTGCGGACGAACTGCACGAACAGCGGCTGCATGCGCTGCTTCTGCGTGCCGGCCGACGGCGCCAGCTTGAGCGGCGCGGCCTCGGCGGCGTCCTTCTGATCCGGCGTGATGAGGCCGTGTTCGGCCATCGAGTCGAGCACCACGTTGCGGCGGTTGACCGTCTCCTGCGGGTTGACGACGGGGTCGTACAGGGTCGGGTTCGAGATCATGCCCGCGAGGGTTGCGGACTGCACCAGGTTGAGGTTCGCGGCGTGGGTGTCGAAGTACGTCTCCGCCGCGGCCTCCATCCCGTAGGCGCCGTGCCCAAGGTAGATCTCGTTCAGGTACATCTCGAGGATCTGGTTCTTCGAGTAGCGCTGCTCGAGGCTCATCGCCTCTTCCGCCTCGCAGAGCTTGCGGTTGATGGTGTCCGACCGCTCGTTGGTGATGACCTTCACCAGCTGCTGGCTGATGGTCGAACCTCCCTGCGTCACGTGGCCCGCCCGGAGGTTTGCGAAGAACGCACGCCCGATGCTCTTGATGTCGATCCCGCCGTGCTCGTAGAACTGGTAGTCCTCGATCCCGAGCACCGCCTTCTTGGCGATCGGCGCGATGTTCTGGAACTTCACGACCTTGCGGTTCTCGAGGTAGAGCTTGTCGAGGACGGACCCGTCGCTCGCGAGGATCAGCGAGCGCTGCGCGACCTTGGGCAGCTGGATCTCGATCTGGGGGACCACGCCGCCGGGGCAGCCGACCTTGGTCACCCGCTGCGCGGTCTTGCCGAGCGCCGTCGCGAGCGGCAGGAGCATGGCCGCCACCGCGATCGAGGTGACCATGACGGTGCCGATGAGCAGCAGCGGCCGGAGCGGCCAGGCGTAGGTGCCCTCCCCCCAGCGGCGCTTGCCGCGCACGCGGGTCTTGGGCTTCTTCTGCTGCTGTGGTTGCGGGACCGGCATGGGTCAGGGGCCTCCTCGGGCCGCCCACAGGATATCGAGCGAACCGCGAACTCGAAAGGGCGTGCCCTCAGGCTCCCAGAAGGTGCCCCGCCACGAGGTCGACGCCGAGCCGGTCGTGCACGTCGAGGGGCAGCTCGGGCACCGTGGCGAGCTGCGCCACGGGGTGGCGCTTGCGGAACGCCGCCACCGCCTCGGCCCCCCGGCGCTCGGCGGCCCGGATGCGCCCGGCGACCTCGACGCAGGCAGCCGTGGCGCGCTCCTCGGCCGAACCCGACCGGAGGCGTTCGGCCACCTCGGCGGCGACCTCGACGGCCGGAGCCGTCCGGGAGCGGTTCACGACGACGCCGGCCAGATGCATCCCGGCCTCAGACAGCCGGTCCACGAAGTGCCCCGCCTCCTGGAGCGACCCCTGGTCTGGCGCCGCCACCACGACGAACCCGGTGTGCCGCTCGCCCATCAGCTCCTGGACCTTCTGCGCCCGCTGCCGGAACCCGTCGTACATTCCCTCGAACGCCCCGAGGAACTCGGCCGTGTCCCGCAGGAGGTCGGCGCCGGCGATCCGGCCGACCGTGGCACCCAGCGCCCGGGCGCCGAGGTTCATCCCGCGGATGCCGGCCTTCCCGACGCGCCGGTACGGCCACAGCAGCCACCGGAACATCCGCCCGCCGAGAAAGTCGAGCATCCGCTTCGGCGCGTCGAGGAACGACAGCGCGCTCCGGGTGGGCGGCGTGTCGACCACGATCGCGTCCCACTCGCGCTCCGGGTCGGTGGCGAGCTCGTACAGCCGTTCCATGGCCATGTACTCGTGGGTCCCCGAGAGGTTGTCCGACATCCGCCGGTAGAAGCCGTTGTTCAGGATCGCGTCGCGCCGTTCGGCGGAGCCGGCGTTCCGGGCGACCAGCTCATCGAACGTCCGCTTCGTGTCGAGCATGATCGCGTCGAGCTCGGTCCCGTCGTCGAGGCGAACGGTGCGCTGCTCGCCGGGCGCCCTGGGGAGCCCGAGGGCGCCGACGAGCCTTCGTGCGGGATCGACCGTCATCACGACGGTCCTGCGGCCCGCCCGGGCCTGCCCGACGGCGATCGCGGCCGACACCGTGGTCTTGCCGACGCCGCCGGAACCGCACACGACGACGATGCGCCGCCGGGCGAGCTCGCCGCCGAGCCCCGTGGTCATGCCGGCGGACCGCCGAGGCACCCGGCCAGGTGTTCGACCTCGGGGCGGCCGAACGACTCGGTCGCGAGGAGCGGCAGCTCGGCCTCGGGCCTGGCGGCCCCGGTGAGCCGGCGGAGCTGTCGGCGTTCGGCCTCGAACCGGGCCTCCTCCTCGCGGGCCGCGGTCAGCAGCTGACCGGCCGCCTCGTCGTCCAGGTCGGCGCCGGCTCCGCGCAGCACGTCCGCCAGTCGTTTGGGCGAAAGACGCATCCCAGCGGCGCGGGTCCCCTTCGGGAACGCCGGGGGCCGGACGCGGTTCGCCACGATCCAGGGCGCCGGGAACCCCGCTTCCCGCAGCGCTTCCACCGTCTCCAGCGTCTCGGCCACCGCGAGGTCCTCGGGCGTCGTCACCAGCGCGATGCGGCTCTCCTGCCGGAACAGGCGGTCGATCGAGACGAGCTGCTGCGCGGGGCGGCCGCCCCGGATGATCCCGCGGTAGGAGCGGGCGGAGCCGAGCATCCCGAGCACCTGCCCGGTCGGCGGCGCGTCGACGACCACGAGGTCGTACTTCGGCCGCCGGCGGGCCTCGGCGTCCTGCGAGTTCGAACGCCACGTCGTGAGCTCGTACATCTTCCCGGCGGCCATGAGGTCGCGGAACCCCGGCACCCCGTCGGTCACGGTCTCGACGACCTGCGCGCGGGCCAGCGAACGCGACAGCGCCCCCATCTTGAAGAACACCCACAGGTACTCGAGGAGCGCCTCGCGGGCGGTGACGGCGAGGATCGAGAACCCCAGCTCAGTCGTCCGTTCCTCGAACCCGGTGCGGGGCAGCGACAGGAGGTCGAACGCCCCGCCCCGGCCCTCGATCTCGACGAGCAGGACCCGCTTCCCGGCCCGGGCGGCGGCGACGGCGCATGCCGCAGCGACCGTGGTCTTTCCCGTGCCGCCCTTGCCGGAGACGATCAGGAGGCGCCGGTCGAACGGACCTGTGGCCGGCATGGCCCGGTAGCATACGCACCGCATGCGCCGGCCCTTCCCCCTCGTCCTCCTGTTCGCGGTCGCCCTGTGGTGGGTTCCGGCGAGTGCGCTCGCGGCCGGCCCGACGCCGGCCACCGCCGCCGCGACCGGCTCCGCACCGGTGCAGACCGCGCCGGGGCCGACCGAGCCCGCCATCGGCCCGGGCGAGCCGCCCCCGTCCTTCGACATCGTCAAGGTGAGCGGCGTCATCGACCGTTCGATGGAGGACTACCTGCTCGGCGCGCTCACCGACGCCGAGTCGCGCGACTCGACCGTGATCCTGCAGCTCAACACGCCGGGGTCGCTCGGGATCGACGGGACCGCGCTCGCGCAGCGCATCTTCGACGCGAAGGTGCCGGTGATCGTGTGGATCGGCCCGACCCCGGCCCACGCGATGGGCACCGGTCTGATGCTCGTGTACGCCTCGAGCTACGCGGTCGTCGCCCCCGGGGCGGGGGTCGGCCCGGTCCTGCCATTCGACCTGTCGAGCGCGGCGGCGATCCCGGAGGGCACGCCGATCCCGCAGAGCACGACGCTCCCGACGGACCGGTGGGCCCGGGACCGCAACCGCGATCCGTCGTTCGCCTACGAGAACGCCGAGGCGCCGGGGCAGGTCGTGCTGGACCGGGGCGTCGTGCAGGCCTTCGCGGCGTCGTCCGACCAGCTGCTGAAGAAGCTCGACGGCGTGACCGTGCCGACCGCCGACGGGCCGGTCACGCTGCACACCACCGCCAGGGGAACTCAGTTGAAGTTCCACGACCTGGGGATCGGGCGGCGGATCCTGCACGCCGTCGCCTCGCCGGTGACCATCTACGTGCTGTTGATCCTCGGGATGATGGGGCTCGTCTTCGAGCTCACGCAGCAGGGCACGTTCGGCGTGGCGGGGATCGGGGGAATCGTGGCGATCGGGCTCGCGATCTACGGGCTCGTCGTGGTGCCGTTCAACCTGCTCGGGCTGGTGCTGCTGGTCGGCGGGCTGATCGCGCTGACGTTCGACGTGGTGCTTCGCCGGCTGGGGTGGCTCTCCTACGTCGGGATCGCCGCGTTCGTGGCCGGTTCGTACCTGACGTTCGCCGACGTCGCGCCGGCGATCGACATCTCGCCGTGGCTGATCTGGCCTGCGGCGATCGTGGTGTTCCTGTACTGGGGGTTCGGCATGACGGTCGCCCTCCAGTCGCGGGAGCGGATCGTCTCCACCCAGCGGGGCCTTGTCGGGTTGCAGGGCGAGGCCCGCGGGCTGCTCGCGCCGGAGGGGCCGGTGTACGTGAAGGGCACGATGTGGCGCGGGCGGGCGCTCGACGGGCCCATCCAGCCGGGCACGAAGGTCCGGGTGCGCCGCGTCGACGGGCTGGTGCTGCGGGTCGAACCCGAGCCCGACGCCGGCTCGAACGGCTCGGGCGGCGAGGCCGAGGTGGGCGAGGATCCTGCCGAGCCCGAGGCCTGACCTCCCCATCCTGCACCCACGCCCGTGCCCAGTCGCGCCGCAATCTGAAGGACAGATAAGAGTTGCGTGTCCTTCTCGTGAGAACGGAACCCCCCCAATCCGCTCCTCGTCATAGTGCGAACAACCTCAATGAGAAGGAGGGAGGCGGCCCAAATCGGGCAGGCCGGCGGGCAATGGACGAATGGATGTTCGGCTGGCAGTTCAAAGCCGCATGCCGCGGCGAGGACGCCGCGATGTTCTTCGCCCCGAACTACTTCGAGAAGCGTCACGAGAAGGACGCGCGCGAGGAGCGGGCGCGCGCCTACTGCAACAAGTGCGAGGTGCGTGAGCAGTGCCTCGAGTACGCGCTCCGCATCCGCGAGCCCCACGGCCTGTGGGGCGGCATGAACGAGGCGCAGCGGCGGGCCCTGCTCCGGGTCCGGGACCGCGAGACCGAGGAAGCGCGCCGCGCCGGGTAACCGGCGCGACGCTCGAAACCAGACTTCCCCGGAGGGGCGGCTTCGCCGCCCCTCCTTCAGTCCGGCGGCTTAGCATCGTCCCGACCCATCACTCACCTGAAAGGACGGGGTTGCCATGAGCCGCGTCGACGACCGCCTCGCCGAGCTGGGACTCGAGCTCCCACCCCCCACCAAGCCGATCGCGTCCTACGTCCCCGTGGTCGTGTCGAACGGGCTGGCGTTCGTCTCGGGGCAGACGCCGTCGTCGGACGGGGTGCCGATGTTCACCGGGAAGGTGGGCGCCGACGTGTCCGTCGAGCAGGCCCAGCAGGCAGCCGCTCAATGCGCGCTGCAGGCGCTGTCGGTGCTCCGCGACGAGCTCGGCGACCTCGACCGGATACAGCGGATCGTGGCGCTGACGGTGTACGTCGCGACCGCGTCGGGGTTCAACGAGCCGCACAGGGCCGCCAACGGCGCGAGCGACCTCCTGCTCGAGGTGTTCGGCGACGCCGGCAGGCACGCGCGTGCGGCCATCGGCGTGTTCGAGCTGCCGCTCGGCGTCCCGGTCGAGGTGTCGGTCACGGCCGAGGTCGCCTGAGCGGGGCTCGCGGCGCTCCCGTCGGCCGCTCGGCCGGGGCCCGATCCTCGCGGAGCACGCGGACGTCGCCCTTTCGGCGCGTCACCCCCCGGAGGTCGAACCACTCGAGCAGGGGGAGGGCGTACTTCCGCGAGGTGACCAGCTGTTCCCGGAACGCGCTCACGGTGATGCCCTCCGGCCCGGCGCTCGCGATCGCCTCGCGGCCGCGGTCGACGAACTCCGGCGTGAACACCAGCTCGGGCGAGACCCGGACCAGGCGTCCGGCCCGGGCGGCGGCCTCGATCACTTCGCGGGAGAACCCGGTTGCAGCGAGCTCGGCGATCGAGGGAGGCGTGGGTTCGCCGGTGGCGACGGCTGCGACCAGTCGTTCGACCTCGTCGGCGCGGCCGTCCAGGGCCACCCGGTGGGTCGCCAGGCGGACCTCGGATCCCTCGCGGGCGATCGTGCCCTCGCGCTCGAGCGCTTCGAGCAGGGCCTCGACCAGCCCGGGGTCGGCGCCGGAGGCGCCCGCCCCGCGGCCCGACCCCTCGATCGTGCGGGCGGCGGCGCGGCGCGCTGCTACGAGATCGGCGCCGGTGACGAGTGGGTGCTCCTGGTGGAACGCGGCAAGGTCTCCGGTCACCGCCGTTCGAACCGCGCCGAGCAGGTCGGTCGCGACCCACCACGGCCCGGACCGTGTGGCGCCGATAACGGCACCCGGCGAACGGCCGGAGAGCACCGCGAGGTCGGTGGCGCGAATGGCGCCGCGTTCGGCGACCAGGACGGACGGCAGCTCGTCCGGCGCGGCGGCCTCCCGACGGCGGAGGCGCCCTGCCGCGTCGCCGGGCCGGGCCGGCGGCTCCGTGTCGAGGACCACGCCGCCCGCCACCGTCGCCCGACGCCCGGACTCCCGCAGCACGAACCGGTCGCCAGGTTCGAGCACCAGCGGCCCGGACAGACGGATCCGGACGAACCCGCCCTCGGCGTCGCCGGGTTCGATCTTCGGCGCGTCGAGCATCCGCAGGCGTGCGTCGCGCTCGGCAGCGCCCGCGTAGAGCTTGAACGCGCCCCGGCCGGTCAGCGGGTGGTCGAGGCCGCGGACGGGGCGGATCCGCGCCTCCAGGACGGCGGTCGGCCGCCACGCTCCGGGCCGGCCGAGCACGTCGCCCCGTTCGAGGTCCTCCCGTTCGATCCCGACGAGGTTCACCGCAACCCGCGCCACCGGCCGGGCCGCGTCGAGCGCACGCTTGTGGCTCTGCAGGCCCCGCACGCGCGCGCGGAGGCCGGTCGGGAAGATCTCGACCTCGTCGCCGACCCGGAGCGGGCCGCCGGTCAGGGTTCCGGTGACCACCGTCCCCGTCCCGCGGATCGAGAACACCCGGTCGAGGTATTCCCGGACCCGGCCGTGCTGCTCGGGCGCCGGGGCGGCGGCCACCATCGCGTCGAGCGCCGTGGCGAGGGCGTCGAGCCCGTCGCCGGTCGTCGCCGAGCACGGCACGATCGGGGCGTCGGCGAGCGCGGTGCCGGCGAGGCGCTCTCGGACCTCCAGCTCGGCGATCCCGAGCGTCTCCTCGTCGACCAGGTCGGACTTGGTGAGCGCCACGACGCCCGCCTCGGCGCCGAGAACATCGACGATCTCGAGGTGCTCCTCGGACTGCGGCTTCCACCCCTCGTCCGCGGCCACGACGAAGAGCACCAGCCGGACCGGCCCGACGCCGGCCAGCATGTTCCGGACGAATCGTTCGTGGCCGGGCACGTCGACGAACCCGATCTCGCGGCCGCTCGGCAGCGTCGCCCAGGCGAACCCCAGGTCGATCGTGAGTCCGCGGCGCTTCTCCTCGGCCAGGCGGTCGGGGTCGATGCCCGTGAGCCGCAGGATCAGCGAGGACTTGCCGTGGTCGACGTGCCCGGCGGTCGCGACGACCTGCGCGGCGCCCTGGGGACCGTCGTCGGTCACGTCTGTCCCCGCGCGTAGCGAACCGCGCGGGCGAGGCGTTCGTCGTCCTCGGGCGGGACGGTCCGTAGGTCGAACAGCACCGCGCCGTCGTCGACCCGGGCGAAGATCGTCGGGCGTTCCTCGCGCAGGCGCGCGGCGAGCGCGTCGGGCTTCGCATCGGCCACCCGGACCGCCCACGAGGGCAGGGCGTGGCCGGGGAGCGAACCGCCGCCGGGCGCCGACTCGACGCGAACGACTTCGCCGCCCACCACGGCAGCGACCGCTCGGGCCCGCCGGCGGATGGACGCCGCGCTCGCCCGGAGCATTCGCCACGTCGGCAGTTCGTCCTCGCGGCCGGCCGCGTGCAGGCGGAGCACGGCCTCCAGGGCGGCAACCTGCATCTTGTCCACGCGGAGCGCCCGGGCGAGCGGGTGCTTGCGGAGCTTCGCGATCAGGTCGGCCCGCCCGATGGCGATCCCCGCCTGCGGTCCTCCGAGCAGCTTGTCCCCGGAGAACGTCACCACATCCGCGCCCGCAGCCAGGGCCTCGGTCGCGGCGGGCTCGTCGACGGGAATACCCGCAGCGCTGTCGAGCAGGCCGGAACCCAGGTCGTACGCGAAGGGCACGCCGTGCGCGCGGGCCACCGCCGAGAGTTCGGCGGCCGGCGCGGCGTCGGTGAACCCGACCACCCGGTAGTTGCTCGGGTGGACCTTGAGGATCAGGCCCGTCCGATCCGACAGGGCGCGGCGGAAGTCGGCCGTCCTGGTTCGGTTCGTCGTGCCGACCTCGAGGAGGCGGGCGCCGCTCGCGGCCATGATGTCCGGCAGGCGGAACTCGCCGCCGATCTCGATGAGCTCGCCGCGGCTCACCAGGACGTCCTTCCGCCGGGCCAGCGCTGCCAGCAGCAACACGAGCGCCCCCGCGTTGTTGTTCACCACGAACGCGGTCTCCGCGCCGGTCAAGGCGGTGAGCAGGAACTCGGCCCGCTGGCTGCGGGTGCCGCGGCGGCCGGTCGTCCGGTCGACCTCCAGGTCGGCGTAGCCTTCGGCGGCGTGGACGGCCGCCCGCAGCGCGACCGGCGGCAGCGGCGCCCGGCCGAGGCCAGTGTGGAGGATCACGCCGGTCGCATTGATCACCTGCTGCAGACCGAACGACGCGCGCGCCGCGCGTTCGACGGCCGTGGCCATCAGGAGGTCGGCGGGTTCCACCTCGCGGCCCGCGGACGCGCGCGAGCGGGCGTCGGCGAGCACGTCCTGCACCGCGCGCTTCACCACCGCCCGGCCGAATTCCGCACTCGCCTTCCTGCCGGGGCCGGACCGCAGCAGTGCGTCGACCGACGGCGGGCGACGAACGGGTGGTCGCTCGGGGGCCGCCATGACCGCGGCAGCCTATCGCCGTGCGGGAGGAGCGGTTCCGCTGCGCCGCCCTCAGGCCGCGGTGCGCTCGAGCGCGTTCGAGGATCGGTCCCCGCGGATGAGGTCGACGACCGCGGCCTCGATGGTTCCCTGGGATCCGGGATCGTCGCGGCGGTCGTGTCCGACCTCGTCCAGGACGCCGGAAATGGTCCATCCCGAGCGGTACCGGTCGAACACCCGTGGGTCGATGTACGAGGCGCGGCACACGGCTGGGGTGTTCCCCAGGTCCTGCGACACGTCCTTCACCGCCCAGGCCATGGCGCGTTTGGCGGCCGTCTTCGACCTGGACGCCGGCGCGGCGACCGCGAGCGCCACGGCGGCCAGCACCGTTCCGTGCCACGTCCGGAAGTCCTTGGCCGAGTAGTCGTCCCCGGCGATGTCCTTGAGATAGTCGTTGATGTCGTCCGAGCGGACGTCGTGCCACCGCCGCCCGGCGCGGTACGCGAGCAGGTCGGGGTCGCCCCGGCGACGCTTCAGCTGCGCGACGACGTCGTGGACCGCCGGGTCGACGATCGCCTGGTACCGCTCCTTGCGCCCCTTCGCGGGGTACTCGAACTCCACCAGCCCGTCCGGCCCGAGCGTGACGTGGCTGCTCTTCATGGTGGCGAGCCCGTACGTGCCGTGTTCCTCGGCGTAGCTCTCCGATCCGATCCGGAAGAACCCCCGGTCGAGCAGCCGCACCGCGCACGCCAGCACGCGCTCGCGCGTGAGGTCGTCACGGGCGAGGTGTTCGGTCGTCACCTCGCGCAGCCTCGGGAGCGCCTTTGCGAACTCGAGCATGCGGTCGAACTTCTGCTGGTCGCGCCGGGTCCGCCACCGGTCGTGGTAGCGGTACTGCCGCCGCCCGGCCGCATCGAACCCCACCGCCTGGAGGTGCCCGTTCGGCAGCGGGCAGATCCACACGTCGGTCCAGGCCGGCGGGATCGCCAGCGCGCGGATCCGGGCGATCGTCTCGCCGTCGGTGATGCGTTCGCCCGCTTCGTCGAGGTAGGTGAATCCCTTCCCGGCGCGGCGTCGGGTGATGCCGGGAAGCGATGGGTCGGAACGGCGCAGGCGCTGCACGGGTCGGGGATTCCCGGTTGCGCGTTCGGTCAACCCTGCACCGACTACAGGCCCATCGAGCGGGCGATGATGAGGCGCTGGATCTCGCTCGTCCCCTCGACGATGCGGAGCATCCGAACCCAGCGGTAGATGCGTTCGACCGGGCCCTCCGCGAGCAGGCCCATGCCGCCGAAGATCTGCACGGCGCGGTCGGCGACGCGCCCGACCATCTCGGTGTTGTTCAGCTTCACCATCGAGGACTCGCGGATCGGTTGCTCGCCCTCGTCGACCAGCCACGCCAGGTGGTAGGTCATCAGCCGCGCGGCGTGCACCTCGAGCGCGGAGTCGGCGAGCATCCACTGGATCGCCTGGTAGCGCCCGATCGGCTTGCCGAACGTCTCGCGCTGCGCGGCCTGTTCGGTGCAGATGCGGATCAGGTGGTCGGCGATCCCGACGCACATCGCGCCGATGTACGCGCGCCCCGCGTTGAGGAACCGCATCGCGGAACCGAACCCGAACCCCACCGCCCCGATCACGTGGTCGGACGGGATGCGGCAGTCGTCGAAGATCAGCTCGGCTTGGTTCGTGTCGCCGGCCAGGGTTCGCTGATTCCGGCCGACCGTGAAGCCCGGCGAGCCTCGCGGCACCAGGAACGCAGTGATGCCGCCGGACGCGCGGAGCTCGCGGTCGGTCACCGCGAACACCACCGCCACGTCGGCCTGCGCGCCGTTGGTGATGAAGTGCTTCGTACCGTTCAGGACCCACGAGTCGCCGTCCTGCACGGCGGTGGTCGCGATTGCCTGCGCGTCCGACCCCGCGCCCGGCTCCGTCAGCGCGAAGCACATGGTGGTCTCCCCGCGGACGAGCGGCGGCACGTACTTGTCCCGCAGGTCGTCGGGGAGGTCCATGAGGATCGGGTTCGGCGCGGCGGGGTTCGGCGGGCCGAGCGCGAACGACGCGAACTGCAGCCCGGACGCGGCTCCGGCCTCCACCAGCAGCGTGTAGCCGAGGTTCGACAGGCCGCCGCCGCCGACCTCCTCGGGCATGTGCGCGGCATAGAAGCCGAGCTCCGCGCTCCGCCGCCGGACGGCCAGCCCCTCCGCGTGCATCTCGTCGTCGAACGCGTCGAGCTGCAGGCGTTCGGCGAAGCGCTCCTCGACCGGACGGACCTCGCGATCGAGGAAGGAACGGTAGGACGCGACCAGCTCGGCGAGCTCGGGCGGCACGCGGAAGTCCATCGCGGGGAACTGTACCCAGCCGCACGGGTTGTCACCGGCGCCCGGCGGGCCCCATGATCAGCGCCAATGCGGGTCCTCGTCACAGGGGGGACCGGCTACGTCGGTTCGCACACGGTGGCGGCGCTGACGCAGGCCGGGCACGAGGTCACGGTGCTCGCGCGCTCACCCGATCGGGTGGCGCCGGCGCTGGAGCCGCTCGGCGTGTCCGGCGTGGCGACCGCGCTCGGCGACGTGACCGACCCCGCCTCCGTCGAACGCGCGATGCAGGGCCAGGAGGCCGTCCTGCACGCCGCGAGCGTGTTCTCCATGGACGCCCGTAAGGCCGACGAGATGCACGCCGTGAACATCGCGGGCACCGAGACCGTGCTGGGGACCGCGCACCGCCTCGGCCTCGACCCCATCGTGCACGTCTCGAGCGAGCTCGCGCTCCTGCCGCCGGCGGCCGGCGCCGTGCTGACCCCCGAGTCGCCGACCGGCAACGCGCCGACGCCGTACTGCCGTTCGAAGGCGGACAGCGAGGCGATCGCGCGGCGGTTCCAGCAGGAGGGCGCCCCGGTGGTGAGCCTCATGCCGAGCGCGATCTGGGGCCCGCAGGACCCGCACTTGGGCGAGGGGGTCCTGCTCTGCATGAACGTCCTGAAGCAGTGGTACGTGTTCGTGATGGACGGGGGGATGCACATCTCGGACGTCCGCGACGTCGCCCGTGCGCTCGCCGCGGTGATGGAACCGCGACGCGGTCCGCGAAGCTACCTGGTCACCGGGCACTACGTGACGATGAAGGACATCCAGCGGACGCTCGGCGAAGTGACCGGGCGCCACCTGCGGTCGGTCACGCTGCCGCGGGGGTTCGTGGCCGGGTTCGGGCACGTGAGCGACTGGTTCCAGCGGCGGGTCGACACGCGGCTGCCGTGGACCTTCGAGGGGATCTGGGTGCTGAACTGTCGAGCGCGGTGCGACGACTCGAGGTCCCGGGAGGAGCTCGGCCTGGAGCCGCGCGACCTCCGCGAGACCTTCGCCGACACCGTCCGGTGGCTCGTGTCCGCGGGGCGGCTCACGCCGAAGCAGGCCGGGAAGCTGGGCGAACCGGCGACCCCGGCCACGTGAGGCGGTTCGCCGCCGGCGTCCTGGCGTTCCGCGACCCCGTCGGCCTGCTCGAGCGGACCGGCCGGGAGGGCGACCTCGTCGAGCTCACCCGGGGCAAGCGGCCGGTGTTCGTGGTCACGTCGCCGGACCTGGCGCGCGAGGTGCTCGAGACGAAGGCGGACGTGTTCCTCAAGGCGGCCGGCTCGGAGCGGCTCGAGCGCGTCATGGGCGACGGGCTCCAGCTGAGCGAGGATCCCCACCACGCGGCCCAGCGTGGGCTGATGGATCGCGCGTTCGACCACGACCACGTGGTGCCGTACGCCGAGGCCGTGTGGTGGTCGGCGGAGCGAATCCTCGCCGGGTGGCGCCCGGGGCGGGTCATCGAGGTGGTGGGCGAGATGCGGGCCATCACCACGGGCGCGGTGCTGCGGGCGTTGTTCGCCGACGCGAACGGCGCCGAGGTGGACCGTCTGACCGGGGACGTCACCACGGTGGCGTCGGGCCTGTGGAAGGCCCTCGCCCCGGGTGCCGCGGGCGTCAAGCGGGCGCTGCTGCCGGGGTTCGGCCGGTTCGGCCGGGCGCTCGACTCGATCGACGAGTACGTGGCGGGGGCGATCCGCCGCCGCCGGTCGGGGGAGGTCGGGGGACACGACCTGCTGGGCGCGATGCTCGCGGCGCGGCCCGCGACGGGCTCCGGCGCGACGGCCGGCCCGGAGGGGGTTCCGCCCGGCTCCGGCGGGATGTCCGACCGCGAGGCGCGCGACGAGGTGATCAGCCTCCTGCTCGCGGGGCGCGGCACCATCACGGCGGGGCTCGGGTGGATGTGGCGGGAGCTCGGGCGGAACCCGGAGGTGGAGCGGCGTCTCCACGCGGAGGTCGACGGAGTGCTGGAGGGCGGCCGGTCGCCGGCGGTTGCCGACATCGGCCGGCTGCCGTTCACGCGGGCGGCGTGGGACGAGGCGCTCCGGGTGCTGCCGCCGTCGTGGGTCTTGCGCCGCAAGGCCGCCCGGGCGTCGGAGCTCGGCGGGCGGGCGGTCCCGGAGGGCTCGACCGTCCTCGTGAACGTCATCGGCATCCATCGGGACGCCGCGCGGTATCCGGAACCCGGTGTGTTCGATCCGGGGCGGTTCCTGGAGGGCGGCCGCGATCCGGTCCCGTTCGACTACCTGCCGTTCGGGGCGGGGCCGCGCGGGTGCATCGGGTTCCACTTCGCGACGATGGAGGCGGTGCTGCTGATCGCGGGCATCGCGGCGAGGTGGCGGCTCGAACCGGTCGACCCGGACGCGGAGTTGGAGTTCGCCCGCTCGATCACGCTCCGGTCGAAGCGGCCGATCCGGATGCGGCTCTCGGCGCGCTGACCGCGTCGGCGCCGGTCAGGCGGTGAACGCCGGCGCGCCGGGATCGGGCGGTCCGGCGGCCGCGACCGGCATCGGCGGCGCCTCGGCCGCGTAGGGGTGCTTGGCCTTCAGCGCCCACACCAGGCCGATCACCCCCAGCACGGTCACGCCGACCAGGAACGCCAGGTGCCCCCAGATCTGGAGGTTCCCGAAGTCGATGTCGTCCGAGAAACGCGCGATCGCGATCAGCTGGACCGGCCCGAGCACCGTGAACCCCAACGCGGGAACCAGCAGGCGCCACTTGTCGTTCTCGTGCGCAGCCCACGCCATGACGAGCCCCGACGCCACGAACCACGACCCCAGGACCTGCGCGGTCAGCCGGTTCAGCGGCCAGGACCAGATGTTGATGGCCGCCTGCGGCAGCAGGAACAGGAACGCCCCCACCACGACCGCGCCGACTCCGCCGACCCACGCGCAGTTCCGCCACCACGCCGGCAGCGGCTCGATGGTCGGCGGGTCGACGCCGGGCATCTTGCGCTGCAGCAGCATCCCGATCGTGAGCCCGATGGGCTCGACCGTATACGCGCCGATCCACAGCCAGAACTCGAAGTTCGTGATGCCCCTCGCGGCGTGGAGGTGCTCCCGGAACGGTCCGAAGTTGTAGAGCGTCGCGAGTTCGATCAGCACCACCAGCGCGTACGTTCCCGGCACGGCCGATCGCGCGCGTACCCAAGCCCGCTGGGGGAACGCCGACAACGTGATCAGCGACGCCGCCAGGTAGAACGACCCGAACACCGCAGCCGTCACCGCGATCTGAATGGTCCAGGAGAAGAACTCGTCCGTCCGCCGGGTGAGGAACGTCAGCTCGATGAAGTCGAACGTGACGAAGCCGAACCCCACGATCAGCATCAGCTTGATCAGCCAGTGCGTGTGTCGAACGTCGTTCGGCATCGCGGACCCCCTCGGGATCTGGTACGGCCGAGTCTATCCGCGCCGGGACCGCCCGGCGACGAACCCCGCCCGGGTTCGGCTCACGCGGCTCAGGAGGACCGCACGGCCGGCGGCAGCGGCACCCGGTCGATCAGTCGGCGCCGTCGAGCGCGGGAGCGCCCGACGGCGTACCCGGCACCGTATCCGGCGGCCGCCGCGGCAGCGGCGGCCGCCCCCACCGCCGACCCCAGCAGCGTCCGCCGCCGCGACACCCGCAGGTCGATGACCTGCCAGCCCTTCCGCCGCGCGATCCGCACGAGGTGGATGTCCGGGTTCATCGCGACGGGGTTCCCCACGAGCTCGAGGAGCGGCAGGTCGTTGATGCTGTCCGAGTACGCGAACGACCGCAGGAGATCGATGCCGCGTTCGTCGGCGAGCTCCTTGACCCGACGGGCCTTCTCGTCGCGGTTGCACAGCTCGCCGAGCAGGTGCCCCGTGTAGACGCCATCCGCGACCTCGGCCCGCGTCCCGATCACCCCGTCCACGCCGAACGCCTCCGCCAGGATCGACAGGAAGTCCTCCGGCGAGGACGACGAGATGTACACCTCGCGCCCGACCCGCTTGTGGCGGCACATCAGCTCGACCGCCTGCGGGTAGAACCGCGGGAGCAGCTCGCGCTCCACGACCAGCCGGCCCATCTCGTCGACCTCGGACTTCGGGCGGCCCTTCACGGCGGCCAGCGTGGTCTCCCGGGCCCGCCGGATGCGCTCCGCGTCCTCCTTGCCGGACAGGCGGTACATGACCTGATCGGCGGCGATCCGCGCGATGTCCCGGTTGGTGAACACCCCCTGCCGGTACATCTCGCGCGCCAGCGGGAAGAGCGCCGCGCCGGGCAGCAGGGTCTTGTCGAGGTCGAAGAACGCGGCCTCGCGGGGCGTCGACTCGGGCGGGGAGTCCTGCGCGGTGGTGGGGGAATCGGCGTCGTCGAGCGCCTCGGCCATGCCGGACTCGTCGGACGCCTCGGGGCCGGCGGGCTCGGTTCCCTCGTCGGAGAGGGGCTCGGCGTCCGCGTCCTGCGCTCGAGCTGCTCGGGGGGTCATGTGGCTCGGAACCTCCTGACGCGACCAGTTTAGCGACCGGCCCGGAACCCCTGGATGGGCGTCGCGGGGCGACGTCGTGCAGAATGGGTTCCACATGGACACCGAAGAGGCCAGGGTCTTCTCGTCTACCGCCGACCAGTGGATGGTCCGCGGCGGCGGCATGGACCTGGTGCTCGAGCAGCGCGGCACGTTCGCCACCGAGGAGATGACCCTCAACATCGGCCCGCAGCACCCGTCCACGCACGGCGTGCTCCGCCTGATCATCGAACTCGACGGCGAGCAGATCGTCCGCGCCGAGCCGGTCATCGGGTACATGCACCGCGCCGCCGAGAAGCTGTCCGAGGTCCGCGACGCCCGCCAGGTCCTCGTGCTGATGAACCGCCACGACTGGCTCTCGGCGTTCAACAACGAGCTCGGCTGGACGATCGCGGTCGAGCGGCTCGCCGGCATCGAGGTTCCCGACCGGGCGCAGTGGATCCGCACGATGCTCGCCGAATGGAACCGAATCCTGAACCACCTGATGTTCTGCGGCTCGTTCTCGCTGGAGCTCGGCGCGATGACGCCGATGTTCTACGTGTTCCGCGAGCGGGAGATGATCCAGGACCTCATGGAGTCCGCGACCGGCGCGCGGATGCACCATTCGTTCTGCCGGGTCGGTGGGCTGAAGGACGATCTCCCGCGGGGGTTCCTCAAGCAGTCCGAGGAGGTCCTGCACTGGGTCTCGAACAAGCTGCACGACTTCGAGACGCTGATCCTCGGCAACGAGATCTTCGCGGCGCGAACCCGCGGCGTCGGCGTGCTCACGCCGGAAGCCGCGGTCTCCTACGGCGCGTCGGGCCCGGTCCTGCACGCGAGCGGCGTGCCGATGGACCCCCGCAAGGACTCGCCCTACGAGAAGTACGGCGAGGTCGAGTTCA
>DATLUW010000182.1:0-3899 GCA_035577825.1 Actinomycetota bacterium
GGAGGCCATGATCGTGGCCCAGGCCGGCCAGCTCGGCGCGGTCACCGTCGCGACGAACATGGCCGGGCGAGGCGTCGACATCCTTCTCGGCGGCAACCCGGAGTACATGGCCCGCCAGGAGATGGCCGCGCGGGAGTTCGACAACGACCGGTATCTCATGTTCGAGATGACGCCGGAGGAGCGGGCCGAGTACGAGGCCGAGTACGGCCCGATCTACGCGAAGTTCCGCCAGCAGACCGACGCCGAGCACGAGGAGGTCGTGCAGGCGGGCGGCCTGTACGTGCTCGGCACCGAGCGTCACGAGTCGCGCCGGATCGACAACCAGCTGCGCGGCCGGTCCGGACGGCAGGGCGACCCCGGCGCGTCGATGTTCTACCTGTCGCTGGAGGACGACCTGATGCGGATGTTCGCGTCGGACCGCATCGGCCGGATCATGGAGAAGTTCAACTGGCCGGAGGACGAGCCCATCACGGCCAAGATGGTCTCCCGCGCGATCGAGAACGCCCAGAAGCAGGTCGAGGCCGTCAACTTCGAGCGACGCAAGAACGTCCTCAAGTACGACGACGTCATGAACACCCAGCGCCAGGTGATCTACGAGGAGCGCACGAAGGTCCTCGAGGGGCGAGAGCTGCGCGACGACGCGATCGAGATGGTCACCGAGGCCGTCACCACGCTGGTCGCCCAGTACGCGAACGCCGAGCAGTATGCGGAGGAATGGGACCTCGAGGGGCTGCACACGTCGCTGCAGACCGTGTTCCCGGTGAAGTTCCAGGTCGGCGACCTCGAGGAGCTCGCGACGTCGGAGGAGCTCACCGAGCGCCTGCTCGACGAGGCCACGGCCGCGTACGAGGCCAAGGAGCAGGAGGTCGGGCTCGAGAACATGCGCGAGATCGAGCGCATGGTGCTGCTCTCGACGATCGACACGAAGTGGCGCGAGCACCTGTACGAGATGGACTACCTCGAGGAGGGCATCCACCTCCGGGCGTACGGGCAGCGCGACCCGCTGACGGAGTACCGCCGCGAGGCGTTCTCGATGTTCGACGAGATGAAGGGGAGCATCCGCGACGACTTCGTCCGGTACATCTACCACGTCGAGCTCGTGCGCCAGGACGCGGCGCCGCGGCCGCGGACGAAGGGCGTCCAGGCCACGCACGGCGACGACGGCGCGAACACCGGGCAGGCCCCGCAGGCCGCGAGCGACAAGGTGCCGCGAAACGCGCCCTGTCCGTGCGGGTCGGGCCGGAAGTACAAGAAGTGCCACGGGGCGACCGTTCCGGCCTGATCGCGCGGGACTCGGACACCACGAGGGCCCGGCCGCGAAGCGGCCGGGCCCTCGTGTCGGTAGGGGTAGGGGCTACGGCAGGGGGTGGAACCGGTACTGGCCGTCGCCGCCGACCCGGACGACCCCGGCGTCGCGGGAGGTGACGGTCCGCGATCCGTGGTCGGCACCGCCGCCTTGCGACGGCGCGTTCGCCAGCGCCAGCGCGAGCAGGACCGCGAAGGTCACGAGCAGCGCGACGACGCCCATCACGACCAGCCGCCACTCCGAGCGCTCGGGACCGGCGACGCGGCTGGGGGATCGCAGTGCCTGGACCCGCATGCTCATTCGTGGCCTCCTCTCGGGGAACCGCTGATCGACGGGTCGAGTGTCCTCCACGGAGGCCCAGGGGGTGCGTGACCGCCGCCACGGCCGGCGTGTGACGTCGGCAACCCCTCGGGCGTGACGTGCATCACCCGACACCCGGCGCCCGCGGGCCCGGGAGCGTCGCGCAGCCGGGCGCCCGCGCCGGGAGCGCCCGAGAGGCCGCCCTCGACGCCGGCCGTCCCGAACGGGGACAATGCCGTTCGGTCGGCCGGTTCCGGTCGACCGTCACGGGGGCAACCTGCATGAGCGACGTCGAGACCATCTGCCGAACCTGTGGAGCGGTCGTGCCGGCCGGGGGCCGGTTCTGCTCCGCGTGCGGCACGCCCGTGGAGCCCTCGGTGTCCCCCGCTCCCGCCGCAACCGCCGAGGGCGACGAGATGCGCCCCATCACGGCGCTGTTCGCGGACATCGTGGGTTCGACCTCGCTCGGCGAGCGCCTCGGCCCGGACGAGGTGAAGGCGCTGGTCGGGGAGTGCGTCAGCCGGATGAGCCGGGCCGTCGAGGAGTTCGGCGGGACGGTCCAGGCCTACATGGGCGACGGGATCTGCGCGTACTTCGGCGTCCCCGCCGCGCACGAGGACGACGAGGAGCGCGCCGCCAGGGCCGGCATGCGCATCACCCAGCTCGTCGCCGAGTACGGCCGCGACATCGAGGCCGGGTGGGGGATCGCGGGATTCAACGTCCGCGTGGGGATCAACTCCGGCCCGGCCGCGGTCGGGCTCGTGGGCGGCTCGGACCCCCAGGAGGTCGCGCTGGGCGACACGACGAACGTGGCCGCGAGGCTCCAGTCGGCGGCGGACCCGGGCACCATCTCGGTCGGCGATCAGGCCGCCCGCCGCCTGGCGGGGACCTTCGAGCTGGAGTCGCTCGGGCCGATCAGCGTGAAGGGCCGCGCGGAGTCCGTGCTCGCCTACCGACTGCTGGGCGGGCGTCCCGACCCGGAGGCGGACCAGTCGAGCGTCCTGGTCGGCCGCGAGGCCGAACGCGCGTGGCTGGTCACCGTGCTCGACGACCTGGTGGCCGGCCGGGGGCAGGTCCTGCTGATCTCGGGCGACACCGGCCTGGGCAAGACGCGCATGCTGGGCGAGCTCGAGACGATCGCGGGGGGGCGCGTGACCTGGCTGGAGGGCCGATGCCTGTCGTACGGCGGCGACCTCCTCTACTGGCCGTTCGTCGAGATGCTCCGGAAGTGGCTGGGCGTCGCGGAGGGCGAGCCCGAGGTCGCCGTCCGCACCAGGCTGCGCGCCCGGCTGGCCCCGCTCATGCAGGGGGACGTCGACGCCGTGCTCCCGGCGCTCGGGCGGCTGCTGTCGGTTCGCCTCGACGCCGACCCGGAGGACGAAATGGTCCCCGAGGGGCCGAGCGACGTGGCCCGGCAGATCCGTTCGGCGTATCGGGCATGGATCCAACGCCTGGCCCGGGAACGCCCGGTCGTGATGGCGATCGACGACCTGCACTGGGCCGACCCCTCCACACGGGAGCTCGCCGAGGATCTCCTGGAGCTGACGGACGGCGCGCCGGTGCTGCTGGCCGGGGCGTTCCGGCAGGAGACCACGTCCGAGGGGTGGAAGCTCCGGCTGAAGGTGCTCACCGACTACTTCCACCGGGCGTCCGAGGTGCCGCTCCGGCCACTCACCCCGGCCGCCGCCGACGAGCTGTTGAGCCTGATCCTGCCGGGCGGGATGCTCGATCCCGAGACCCGTCAGGAGATCGTGACGCGGGCGGAGGGAAACCCGCTGTACCTGCAGGAGCTGCTCCGTGCCGTCGTCGAGAGCGCCGGCCAGGACCGCAGCCGGACGTGGACGCTCCCGTCGACCGGCGCCTCCTTGCTGCCCTCGAACCTCGAGAGCCTGTTCATCTCGCGGATCGACCGGCTGCCCCAGTCGGCGCGCCGGCTGGCCCAGGCGGCCGCGGTGGCCGGGCGGACGTTCCCGGTTCGCGTCGCGGCGGCCGTGCTCGATCGCGACGACGTCGCCGACGACCTGGCGGTGCTGCTCCGCGCGGAGATCGTTCGCGAGCTCCGCCGGTATCCCGAGCTCGAGTGTTCGTTCCAGCACGGGCTGCTCCAGCAGGCGGCGCTGTCGACGCTCACGCCGGCGCGCCGGCGCCTGTTCTACGGGCGCGCCGCGCATGCGTACGAGGAGCTGTACTCGAACTCGCTCGAGGACCGCCTCGAGATCCTCGCGCTCTACTACTACCGGAGCGACGAACAGGACCGCGCCCTCGACTACCTCGAGCGCGCCGGCGACCGCGC
>DATLUW010000183.1:0-3337 GCA_035577825.1 Actinomycetota bacterium
GCCGACGACGACCGCTCCGCCGCCCCCGCCGCCTGGTCCGCTGCAGGCCGTGTCGGTCGGCCCGCTCTCGGCTGTGGTCGAGTGGACGCGTGCGAAGCCGCCGGCGGCGGTCGCGTACGGGCTTCCCGACCTCGGCCCGACGATGTGGGCGCCGGTCGAGGGGCGCCGCGCGACCCTGACCGGGCTCCGCTACTCGACCCTGTACCGGGTCTGGGCGGGAGACGCGACCCTGGACGTCCAGACCACCGGGCCGCCTTCCTCACCGACGGCGGCGATCGGGAACGGCACGATCCTGCTCGACGGACAGGGATTCTTCCCGCTCCTCGTCGTCAACCAGTGCGAGAGCGGGTACGAGAACAGCCTCGCGGCCGGGATCTCGCTCTTCGCCGGCAGCGACTGCGGCGACATCGCCGAGCAGAGCGCCGCGCTCGGCGGCCGTGCCTTCTCGCTGACCAACCCCGACGAGCACGGGATCGGCGGGGACGGCGTGATCGGCTGGTACTACCCGGACGAGGCAGACGCCAAGGGGCTGACGGGCGCGACGCTGCCTGCGTTCCCGACGCTGGCGCAGACCGGCCGCCTGCGCGTGCTGACGCTTTCGAACCACGTGTACTCGCGCACGGCCGCGCTTCCGGCCGGGCGCGGCGTCTACCCCGGCCTGATCGCGAAGTCGGACGTCGTCGGGTTCGACCTCTACCCGCTCCAGGAGTTCTGCCGGGCCGACTGGCTGCCCGACGTCGCCGCCGCACAGCACGAGCTCGTGCGCCTCGCCCGCGGCCGTCCGACGTTCCAGTGGATCGAGGCGCAGTCGTGGCGCTGCCGGCAGCCGAAGCTGATGGTCACGCCCGAGACGCTGCGTGCCGAGAGCTGGCTGTCCGTCGTCGGCGGCGCACGCGGCATCGGCTTCTTCCCGGCCGACTGGGATTTCGTCGTCACCCCGGCGATCGCCGCGATCGCGAAGGAGGTCGCCGCCATCGGCAGCGGGCTGCTCGGCCCGGATGTCGCGGCATCGGCGTCAGGCCCCGTGCTCGCCGCGGCGCGCTCGTCGAACGGTGCGCTCTACGTGTTCGCGGTCAACCCGACGCGGACGGCGGCACGTGCGAACGTGACGGTGCCCGGGCTCGCCGGACGTGTCGGCATGGTGCTGGAGGAAGGGCGGAAGGTCACCGCATCGGGCGACTCGTTCTCCGACGATTTCGGCCCGCTGGCCGTGCACCTGTACGTCTTTCCACCTTCCTAACACCGGCCTCAGGCGACTCTCAGGATCGGCTGATGGACTCCAGAGCCGTGCGGCGGGCTTTCTTCGTTCTCCTCATGGTGGTTCTCGTGCTGCCGGCCGGGGCAGGTGCCGCCGGCGCGAGCCCGGCCGCGATCACGACCTACGCGTACGGCGCTCGCAGCAGCTCCGCGGCGGTCGCGTCGAAGCTCGCCCAGGCTCCCGCAGGCTTCACCGGCGGAGTGGTCACTGCGAGCGACGGCGAGCAGGTGACCGTCTATGTCCAGGACGAGCTTGCAGCCGTTGACCCGGGGATGGGGCAGAGGTGGGCCGACATGCTCGCCGCCCTCGTGCACGGCCCGGAGATCTCGACGATCTCGGTCTACGTCGCCTCGCTCGCGCGCGTTCAGCAGACGTGCGGACGCGACGCGCTCGGCTGCTACGGGAGCAACCGGCTGATCACGATGGCGGACGACCTTCCCGGCATCAGCGCCCGGGCTGTCCTCACTCACGAGTACGGCCACCACGTTGCGGACAGCCGGGACAACACCCCGTGGCAGGCCGTGGACTACGGGCCGAAGCGCTGGGCGACCCAGATCGGCGTCTGCAGCCGCGCGGCCTCCGGTGAGCTCGCCCCGGGCGACGAGAGCGCGCGCTACAAGCTCAACCCCGGCGAGGCATTCGCCGAGGACTACCGCGTTCTGAATGAGCGCCGGGAGGGTCTGCCCGAGACGTCCTGGCAGGTGGTCGACCAGAGCTTCTACCCCGATCAGGCGACGCTCGACGCAGTCGCCGCCGACGTGACGACCCCCTGGACGGGACCGACCACGACCACGCTTCGCTCGTCGTTCACTGCGCGCGCGACCGGGCGCGGGTTCCGCGTTGCGACGCCGCTCGACGGGGCGTTCCGGGTCACGCTCGCCTCTCCGAGGGGTACCGCGTTCACTCTGCGGCTGGTCGATCCGGCCGGCAGCAACGTCCTCGGCACCGTTGCCGGCTCCGATCGGTTGAAGTCGGTCGAGGCGAACGTGTGCGGTCAGCGGACGCTGCAGGTGCAGGTGAAGCGAGTCCGCGGCGCGGGCGCGTTCACGCTCACCGTTTCCAGGCCTTAGCGCTCAGCGCCGCGGGCGATTCGTCCCCTACGGCCGGATACCATGGCCCGGCCGGGCGCCTTGGCCGAGTGGTTAGGCAGAGGCCTGCAAAGCCTCGTACGGCGGTTCGAATCCGCCAGGCGCCTTGTCCTGCTAGATCACGACGGTCCCGGCCGCGAGGGACGCCTCCGCTTCGGCTTCGGCCAGATCTGATCGTCCCCGGCGCCGCCGGAGGACGATCACCACCATCGCGCCGGCGACGAGGTAGCCGACGAGGATCAGAATCGGCTTGGCGATCGCGTTTCCGTCGAAGTAGATCGTGTTCCGCACCAGGGTCGTGCCGGCCCCCGCCGGCAGGTACGGGCCGAATGTGCGCCAGAACGTCGGCAGGTACGCCGAGGGCACGGTGCCCCCCGAGGCCGGCGCGCCGAAGACGATGAAGAGCACGACCACGACCAGCGTCCCCGCGGGACCTAGCACTGTCTGGAGCGCCGCGGTCGCGTAGGCGACGGCGAGCATCACGAGCACGAACACGCCCCAGAGCTCGAGGAACTTCGACGTCGGGACGGCGTCGAGCACGGGCCCGGCGAAGACGTCGGTGAGCAGTGCCCCGAGCACGGAGGCCAGAAACAGGGAAGCGAGACGGCCGCGCCGCGTGGCCGACCCGCCGAAGACCATGCCGATCGTCGACGCGAGGTATCCGCCGAGGATGAGCGACATGACGACGAGGAACGACACGTTCCCGATGGAGTCGCCCGACGGCAGCGGGTGAGCCGCAACGACCGCCAACTTCTGCTTCAGCGCAGCCGCGGCTGCTCCGAAGGCCGCGGTGAGTGCCCCGGCCCCGGCGCTGGTCGCCGCCGGCACGACAATCAGCGTCCCGCCGTCCGGCGCCGCGACGAGGGCGCCGTCGATCTTGCGGTGGTCGATCGCCGAGCGTGCCGCCGCCTCGGTCGGGTACTGCCTGACCTTCAGAGAGAACTGCTTGCCGACCGCGACCGTCAGCGGCGAGCTCCCCACGACCCCGAAC
>DATLUW010000184.1:0-3060 GCA_035577825.1 Actinomycetota bacterium
ATTCCTTTCGTGAGGGATTCCGTGGGTGCCGTACGTATTCCCTCCCGGGGAAGGTTCCGGAGAACTCTCTAGCCGGGGAGCCTCCGGGACCCGCCCCCACCCCCCGCGGTCGGCCGACGGGTCGCCGCGAGGATCGGGCCCCGTCGGCGACGGAGGACGAGTCGGACCTCCCGCCGTCGCCGTCGCGGACGTCCGAGTGCGCAAGGCGGAAGCACCCTGACTCCCGGTGCCCCTGTTCGCAGTGGCCACGCGTCCGCTCACCCGGAGTCCTCTCTCCACCAGGAACTCGGTAGCGTGAGCCCGCATGGGCCAGGGGTCGTCAGAGTGTGATCTCGAGCGTCATCGCCCTCGCGAGCGCAGTGCGGCGCAGCCAGGGCCGCGTTTCCGCTGGTCGGCGCGCCGGGAGGGATTCGAACCCCCGACCTTCTGATCCGTAGTCAGGGCGGGTTGAGCGCTGTGCTCAAGCCGGTTTCAGCTGGTCGCTGACGAGCGGGAGAGCGTCCGTTATCTGCTGTCGGCCGAGTCGCGCACGCCATGGACATCGCTTGTCCGCGGGGATGTCGCGAGGCGGGGCGCTGACACCACTCCGTCAGCCCCCAGCAACAGGCGGGCAACGGCGCGCTCGGGCCGGTCGCCATCTGGGCAGGCCTGTTTAGACTTCGGCCGTGGTCGTCTGTTCGCGCTGCGGTGAGGAGAACCCCGACCGAGCGAAGTTCTGTCTGAACTGTGGCGAGGCCCTCGCTCCCGCAGCGCGCCACGAGGAGCGCAAGCTTGTCTCCATCCTGTTCGTTGACCTCGTCGGTTTTACCGCTCAATCCGACAAGGCCGATCCCGAGGATGTTCGCGACAAGCTGCAGCTGTATCACTCGCGAGCCAAGGAGCAGATCGAACGCTATGGCGGGATCGTCGACAAGTTCATCGGTGACGCCGTCATGGCCGTGTTCGGCGCGTCCGTAGCCCACGCCGACGATGGCGAACGGGCGGTCAGAGCCGGCCTCAGGGTGCTGGAGACGATCGAGGAGCTCAACCGAGACAACCCCGGACTGAATCTCGCCGCCCGGGCGGCCGTCAACACGGGCGAAGCGGTCGTTGCCATGGATGCGCGACCTGGCGAGGCAGCGGTTATGGGTGATGTGGTGAACACGGCTTCCCGGCTGCAGAACGCGGCTCCGGTCGGTCGGCTGATCGTCGGAGCCGAGCCGTATCGCTCCACGAGACGGGTCATCCAGTACGAGCCACTCGAGCCGGTGATCGCGAAGGGCAAGGCCGAGCCCGTCGGGGCCTGGCTGGTGGTGGGTTCGATCGCCGCGCCGGCCGAGCGGCCGGCGCGGGCCACGCCGTTCGTCGGGCGCGATCGGGAGATGGCGCTGGTCGAGTCGGTTTGGCGGCGGGCGGTCGAGGAACGGCGCCCACACCTGATCACGGTGCTCGGGGCCCCGGGAATCGGAAAGAGCCGCCTGTCGCGGGAGATCGCAGCGGTGGTCGAGGCAACCGGCGGCCGGGTCATCCGCGGGCGCTGTTTCCCCTACGAGACCCGCGACGCCTACGGTGCCTCCGCCCAACACGTGAAGCAGGCTGCCGGCATCTTCGATCAGGATCCTCCTGAGGTGGCCCGGGGGAAGCTCGCCGCTCTCGCGGCAGCGTTGCTGCCGGAGGAGGAAACCTCGGACTGCGTGCGGTGTCTGTCGTTGATGCTCGGACTTGGGTTGGACGAGCCGGTCATCGAACAGATCGTGCTGTTCTATTCGGGCCGGCGATTCGTCGAACAACTCGGCGTGGAGCAACCGACCCTGTTCGTCTTCGAGGACGTCCACTGGGCGGACACGGCCCAGCTCGACCTGCTCGAATACCTCGCGACGCACGTCCGCGACACGTCGGCCGTGCTGCTGGCGCTGGCTCGTCCGGAATTCCTCGACCACCGGCCGACATGGGGGGCAGGGCTGGCCGCCGATACCACCCTTGCCCTGGAGCCGTTGTCGGCCGACCACTCGGCGGTCATCGCGTCGCATCTCATGGGGGACGGCAACGGACACGGGAGCGCCGCGCAGCGCGTGATAGAGATCGCGGAGGGAAACCCGCTGTTCGTGGAGGAGCTCGCGTCGGCAGTCTCTGAAGGCGTCGATGCGCCTGACGAGCTCCCCACCACCATTCGGGCGGCGATCGCCTCGCGGATCGACGCGCTTCCGTCCGATCCACGCGCCGTATTGCTCGACGCCTCGGTCATCGAAAAGACGTTCTGGCTTGGGGGACTTCGGGCGATCGGGACGTTGGCGGGCAGCGGCGAGGCACTGGCCGAGGCCTTGGACGACCTCGAAGCTCGAAACCTGATCAGGCGGGAGCCGGTGAGCCGAATGCCGGGCGACGTCGAATACAACTTCCGACACATCCTGATCCGCGACGTCGCGTATTCGACGCTCCCACGGGCGGCGCGGCGTGAGCGGCACGCTGCGGTCGCCAGGTACATCGAGAAGGATCCCGAACAGGTGCACGAGTTGGCCTGGCTGCTGGCCCACCACTGGCGGGCGGCGATCGAGCCCGCGAAGGCGATCGAGTACCTCCTGATGGCGATGGAACGAGCCCGCGCGGCGTGGGCGACCGAGGAGGTGGCCGAGCTCTCCGCGACGGCTCTCGAGCTGGCGGAGGAGGACGCGACCCGAAGGCGGATCAGGCTGGCCAGGGGGCTCGCGCTCGTGTCCCTGGAGGACTTCGAGCGCGCCGCCGCGGAGCTCGCCGAGCTCATCCCGGAGCTGGACGGAACGGACCGGCTGGAGGCGCTGCTGGCCAGAGGGCAGGCCGTGCTCTGGACCGAGCAGACGGACGAAACGTTCGCTGTTGCGCGCCAGGCGATGGAGCTGGCCGAACGCCTCGACGCGAAGGAATATCTCCCGCCGGCCATTTCGCGCCTCGGCGCCGCGCACGGGATGCGAGGGGATGAGGGGGACCTCGATCAGGCCGCCCTGCTGCTCGACCGGGCGCTGGCGATGTGGGTGCCCGGAACCCGGCTCGGCGACCTGGCCGAGCACCACTACCACATCGCGCAGCTCGCCTACTGGAGGGGGG
>DATLUW010000185.1:0-2411 GCA_035577825.1 Actinomycetota bacterium
CGGTGAAGGCCAGGTACGCGTCCGCGGCCACGCCGGGCCCGAGCTCGTAGCCGATCTCCCTCGCGAGCTCCAGCACGGACCGCAGCTCGGTCGCAGTTCTGAGGAAGCCTTCGTTGGCGATGCGCTCCTGGTAGAACGACAGCACGTCCGCCGCCGTCGCCCACGCGTCGAGCAGCGCGACGGCCGGGTCGTCCGTCGCCCGCGTCGTCAGCGCCCGCAGCGGCCGGTCGCCGCCCGCCTCGGTCGGGTAGGGCGCGCCCGGCAGGGCCGAGAGCATCCGCGCGAGGAACGAACCGTGCGTGCCGATCCGGTACGCCAGCGCTGAGAGGCCCGGCCGGTTCGCCACGGTCACCCGGGGGCCGACGGGCTCGCAGCAGCCGCACGTGTCGAGCACGACGCCGGCGTCCGCGTCGTCGCGCGGCGGCGTCATCGCCCGCTCCTTCCGACCGCCCGCCCGCCGGTCACCCGAGTCCTCCCTGCATGACGAACTCGATCCGCCCTTCCTCCGGCGCGTCCGGGTCGTTGTCGAGTCGGGCGACCTCGAGTCGTCCCATCTCGATCACGCCCGCGTCGCGTTCGCCGTGCGAGTCCTGACCCCACCGCTGGAACCGGTTCGCGGAGTCCGGACCCTCCGACGTGTCGACCCACTGGACGCCGGGCACGTCCATGGCCCTCGCCACCACACGGCTGAGGTAGACGGGCTGGCCGAACGTGAAGTTGTCCGGGTGGAAGAACCCCCGTCCGCCGCCGGGGAGCTGGCCGCGTCCGAACGCCTCGAGCAGCGCGCGCTGCACGTCGGCCCGGAGCTGGTCCGGCTCCACGCAGACGGTCATCGCGATGTCGAGCGGGACGTCCACCGGGCCGTCGACCTCGACGTCGCGCCCGGCCATCCGGAATGGCTCGAGGAATCCGGCCATCGCCGCCGCGAAGCGCTCGTCCACCCCGTAGCCGCCCCGCCGGTCCACCGCGACGAACTCCGTGTACCAGCTGCCGGTCCACCGCCGGGTCGCGGCGGCCCGCTGGATCTCCGGATGGCGCTCCGCCACCTCGGCGTAGTCGGCCTCCGTCACCGCGCGCTCCTGCCGGCGGAAGGCCTGCGGCGCGAACTGCCGAACCTCCTCGAGCGACTCGGGCTCGGTGCCGCCGGCCGCGGCGACCGGGTTGCCGACCCGGTCGAAGTCGCGGAGGTTGGTCACGAGCCGCCCGAGCGCCTCGCGGCCGACGTTGCCCGCGGCGCCGTTCCCGACCCGGTACTGCGCGCGGAAGGCCGCCCCCGGCGTCGGGCGCCGCCCGAGCACGTCGTCCCCGAACCGCAGGCCGGCCCGGCCGTCGCTCTCGGTCTCGACCACGAACTCGTTCGCGAAGCGGTCGCTCGACAGCAGGTCGCGCTGGGGCTCCCAGCGGTCCGCCCCCTGGGACAGCCGGATGGCGGGGACCGTCAAGTGGACGTCGACCGCGGTCGCGGCCGACGCCGGCGCGGCGCGGGCCGTCTCGTCGTCGTAGGGCATGCGGAAGGTCAGCCCGGGCCGGGCCAGGACGGGTGCGTACCTGCCCGTCTCCGGGACCGGCGGCAGCGGCTCAGGCGCCCCCGTCAGCCCGTGGTCGGCCAGGACCACGTTGCCGCGGGCGACGCTCGCGCCGCGCACGACGCCGCCGGGGACCGGGAACTGATCGAGGCACAGCGGGAACGGCAGCGCGTCCGCGGGGTGCCAGCTGATCTCGAGCACCCGATCGCCGGTCAGCGGGTCGACGTCGGGCTCCGGGTCGGCGTCGAGGCGGACGACGTGACGGTGTTCGGGATTCGCGTCCACCTCGAGCCCGCTCGGGCCCACCACCTCCTCGAACACCAGGACGTCGCCCTCCCGGAGCCCGAGCCCGCCGGCAGTGTCCCTGAGGGTCGCGCGCGTCGCCCCGGGCGGCAGGCAGCACTCGAGGCGACCCCACGTGTGGAACTGGATCTCGTTGCGATCCGCCTCGAGTCGGATCCCGTGCAGGGTCTCGAAGCCAATGGCCCCCCGCGAGACGGCGACGGCCAGGTCGTCCGGCGAGAGCGTGGGGAGGCCCGAGTCGTCGCCGGTCACGACCGGAGTGCCGCGCTCGAGCTGCGCCCCGTCGGCGTCGCCGCCCGGCGTCACCTCCACGGCGAGCCACGCCCGCGCGTTGCACCCGTCGTGCATCGGGTAGTCGAGCAGGCGCGCGTGCCGCCGGACGGAGACGCGCCGGCGCGCGCTTCCCAGATATGCCTCGGTGGCGACGGCGTCCTGGAAGTAGCTCACCTGGTCGGCGAGGAAGGCGAGGAGCTCGACCAGCGTCATCCCGAGGTCGGCCGGGCTGCGTTCGGTCCACGACGGCATCGTGAGCGCGAGCCGGTCCAGCAGCAGCCCGCGGAAGCTCTCGTAGTCCTTGGCGAG
>DATLUW010000186.1:0-10062 GCA_035577825.1 Actinomycetota bacterium
GACCCCGCGAATCTAGGCCGGCTCGTCGCTCCAGTCGGACTCGGTCGGGCCGCCGATCGGGTGTTCGGACTTCCGGGCCGACGTGAGCTTCTCCCGCCCGTCCAGGAACGCGAACCAGTACAGCGCGGCCGCGATGACGCCGCCCCCGATCGGCCCGATCCAGTAGACCCACCAGTCCGACCACCGCCCGTCGACGAGCATCGGCCCGAACGCCCTCGCCGGGTTCATCGCCGCGCCGGTGAGCGGCCCGCCCGCGAAGATGTCGAACGTCAGCACCAGCCCGATCGTGAGGCCGGCCGTCTTCGCGAACGGCCCCCGGTCGTCGACCGCCGTCGCGTACACGGCGAACACGAGAAAGAACGTCAGCACGGCCTCGATCAGCACGCCCTGCCCGGCCGACACGCCCTGCCCGAGGCCGGGGACGCCGAGGTTCGCCGCCTTCCACGACGCCTCCGGGTACAGCCCCCGGAGCAGCGCGGCGGCGACGGTCGCCGCCACCAGCTGCGTGAGGATGTACGCGCCCGCGAGGCCGGTCTTGATGTTCCCGGTGACCCACACCCCGATCGTGACCGCGGGGTTGAAGTGCGCCCCCGAGAGGTGCGCCAGGCACGAGACCATGATCGCCAGCACCAGCCCGAACGCGAGCGCGACCCCGACCATCCCGTTGCCTTCGGACGCGGCCATGATCACCGAGCCGCACCCAACGAACACCAGCGCGAACGTCCCCACGAACTCCGCGGTCAGCTTCTGTCCGAGCTTGTCCATCTCCACGATGAGCCCTCCCTCGGTCCGGCGCCGAGAACGGCACGGGCCCCCGGCTAGAATGCGGCCGTGCGAGTATTGCTCACTTCCGCGAACGAGTCCGTCATGGAGTCGATGCGCCTCGCCGTGTCCGGGATCGAACGCAAGCTGGGGGAGCGGCTGGAGTTCATCGAGGCGTCGAACGGCGAGAAGGGCGTCCTGCTCGCGCGGAAGTACGACCCCGAGGTGATCCTGGCGGACGAGATCCAGTCGCGGGCGGGGGCGTTCGCGTTGGCGAAGGACCTCCGCGACCAGCTGCCGCCGTACGACGGCGTGATCGTGATCCTGCTGGACCGCCCTCACGACGCCTGGCTCGCCCGGTGGTCGGGGGCGGACGCCTGGTTCGTGAAGCCCGCCGATCCCTTCGCCCTGGCCGACCGTGTGCTGGAGGCGCTGCAGACCCGCCGCGACGCTGCCGCGGCCCGGGCCATCGAGAAGGAGAGCGCGTGAAGATCCGAGGCACCTGCCAGAACTGCGGCCGCGACTTCCTGACCCAGCAGGTCCTCGCCAACGGGGGCCATTGCTGGAACTGCGGCAAGCCGTACCAGCCCCACTACACGGCGGTGTTCGCCGAGGCGATCGAACAGGCCGAGCTCGCCGGCACCTCGCTCGAGGCGGCGCTCGAACGGCTCGCCGGCATGGAACCCGCGATGGTGCTGGACGAGGACATCGTGCTGGCCGGGCTCAAGGCGCACCTCGCCGCGATCCGGACGGCCGGCGAGGCCTACGCCAAGGCGCTCGAAGCGGCGCCGAGCTGAGCGCGATGCCGGACGACAACCGCTACCGCGTCCAAGTCGAGGACGTGCCCGGCGACGGCTGGCGCGTCGTGATCGTCGACCCCGCGGGCGACGCCGTGGGCGACCGGGCGTGCTCGGACGAGGCCGAGGCCCGGACGTACGCGTCGACCATCCGGCAGCACATCTACTGGCTCTCCGAGGAGAAGTTCCGCCAGTACTACCGGCTGCCCGAACCCGCCGGATCGGGCTCGGTCGGCGGCGCCGGCCCGAGCGGTTCCGGTTCGGAAGGGTAGGCTCGAATCATGGGCTTCAACGCGATGCAGCCCGGCAAGATCAAGAAGGGTGACCTGATCTTCTTCATCTCAGGCCTGGTGGTCATCCTCGGGCTCGTGATCTGGGCGATCCGGTAGGCCTCGACTTGGCGTTTGATCCCTCGCTCGCCGGCGAGGTGTACTGCTACCTCACCACCACCGGCCGTCGCACCGGCGAACCCCACACCATCGAGATCTGGTTCGGGATGCCGTCCGACGGACGCGCGCTGTACCTGCTCTCGGGTGGCGGCGACCGCAGCGACTGGGTCCGCAACCTCGTGGGGAACCCGAAGGTGGACTTGCGCATCGGCACGCAGCAGGCCGCGGAGATCGCCGCGATCGCCCGCGTCGTCGAACCCGGCGACGAGGACGCCGCCGCCCGCGAGCTGCTGGCCTCGAAGTACCAGGGTTGGGACGGCACGTCGGCGATGAGCTCGTGGGCGCGAACCGCCTTGTGCGTCGCGATCGAACCGGCGTGACATCGAGGAGGTCGAACGACATGCACACGCGGCGGCTCGGGAGCAGCGGTCCGGAGGTCTCCGCGATCGGGCTGGGGTGCATGGGGATGTCGGGGATGTACGGGCCGGCCGACCGCGAGGAGAGCATCGCCACGATCCGGGCGGCGCTCGATGCCGGGATCACGCTGCTCGACACCGGCGACTATTACGGAATGGGCCACAACGAGATGCTGATCGAGGAGGCGCTGCGCGGCCGGCACCGCGACGACGCGCTGATCAGCGTCAAGTTCGGCGCGCTGCGGTCGCCGGACGGGCAGTGGCTCGGGTTCGACGGCAGGCCCGCTGCGGTGAAGACGGCACTCTCGTACACGCTGCAGCGCCTCGGAACCGACTACGTGGACATCTACCGGCCGGGGCGCGTGGATCCGGCCGTGCCGATCGAGGAGACCGCCGGCGCCGTCGCCGAGATGGTCGAGGCGGGCCACGTTCGGTTCCTGGGGCTCTCCGAAGCGGGCGCGGAGACGGTTCGGCGTGCGAGCGCCGTGCACCCGGTCGCCGACCTCCAGATCGAGTACTCGCTCCTGTCGCGGGGGATCGAGGCCGAGATCCTCCCGGCCTGCCGCCGGCTCGGCGTCGGGATCACTGCATACGGCGTGCTCACGCGCGGCCTGCTGAGCGGTCACTGGTCGGCGGATCGTCAGGCAGCGCCTGGCGACATCCGGGGGCGGCATCCCCGTTTCAGCCCGGAGAACGTGGACCGGAACCTCCGGCTGGTGGACGCGCTGCGGGCGGTCGCGGACGCGAAGGAGGCGAGCGTCGCGCAGGTCGCGATCGGATGGGTGCTCTCGCGTGGCGAGGACATCGTGCCCCTCGTGGGCGCCCGCACGCGCGAACGGCTCGCCGAGGCGCTCGGTGCGCTCGACCTCGAGCTCACCGATGACGACCTCGCTGCGATCGAAGCAGCGGTTCCTCCCGGCGCGGCTGCGGGCGACCGCTACGACGCGGGGCAGATGGCGTCGCTCGACAGCGAGCGGACCTCGAGCGGCTGAAGGAGCGTCAGCCGGCGGCCAGGGCGAGCGCTCGGTCCCGACATGCGATCGAACCGCCGCCTTCGGCCGCGCTCCGCCACCGTTTCGCCAGCGGGGCGAGCAGGCGGACCATCGCCTGGATGCCGCGTTCGTTGAGGTGCACGCCGTCGCCGATGAACCCCTTCGGCGGCGCCACCCGGTCCCAATCGGCGATGACGGCGTTCGGTGCGTCGGCCACCACCCGCCCGATGGCGTCGTTGATCGCGGGCGCGTAGGACCGCGGGCTGTGCACGGTCAGCCAGACGACCAGCCCGGCCCCGGAGAGGTCGTGCAGCATCTGCGTCGCCCGCTCGGTGAACCCCTCGACGTCGGACTCGTTGGTACCGAGCTCGACGATCACGACCTCGCCGGTTCGCCCGCGCTGCCCCGCCGCAACCCGCTCGCCTACGAACGTCGTGTCGCCGACCTGCGCATCCACCTCCACCCGCCAGCCGCGGAGCGCGTTCGCCAACGCCGAGCGGGCATCGAGCATCACCGAGTCCCCGATCACGAGCGCCCCCGGCGTGCCGGACAGCGTCGTCGGCGCCGGCAGCGCGAGCAACCGGCGGAACCGGTCACCGCGGGCCACGAGCACCGCGCCGGCGTTCGTCGCGATCGAGGTTCCATTCGGCAGAAGCCCGCGCAGGACGATCGCGGTTCCGGTCGGAGCGAACGGTTCGGTCCAGTCGCCTCCCAGGAATTCCCTCCGTCCCATCTGCACGACCGGTTCGCTTGCGGACGAACACCGGAACCGAACGAGCGAAACCGCGGGAATGCACGCCCCGTTCGGACGAGGCCGCCCGGTGAGCCCGACGGTCAGGCCGCCCCGGTGCAGCTCCCGCGGACACCGGGCGGCGACGGTCGAGGGGGACGCGGGCGGCAGCGGAGACGGCGACGGCGACGGTGACGCGGACGGAAACGGCGAAGAACTCGGCGAGGCGGCGACGGGCGCCGGCACGTTCGCGGGCGGGGGCGTTCCCGAGGCGTCCGGCGTCGCTGACTGGCACGCAGCGGTCACCACACACATGAGCAAACAGGCGGCGACGAAGGGAATCCTGCGCATGGGGGAGGGGAAGTGGGGTTGGGATCTGAGCCTATCGTCAAACGCCGGACCGGGCGTTCTCGGACCCTAGCTCTGGCCCTCGTCGAAGCCGATCGAGAACAGCCGGTCGAGGTCGTGGCGTGAGTAGACCTGGAACGCGATCAGCGTCTCGGTTCGGGCCACGCCGTCGACCTTCGCGACGCCCTCGGGGATCACGCGGGAGAGCTCGTCGTGGTCGCTCACGCGGATGATCACCACCAGGTCGTACTCGCCGGCGACCGAGTACACCTCCGACACGCCCGGGATGTCGGCGATGGCCTGCGCGGCCTCGGGGATCTCGTCGATCTCGCACTGCACCAGCACGACCGCGTTGACCATGTCGGTTCCTCCCGAACTTCGATCAGGCCCGCTCGAGCACCACGGCCATCCCCATCCCGCCGCTGATGCACAGCGTGCACAGGGCGAGCGAGAGGTCGCGTTCGCGGAGCTCGTAGGCGGCCGTCAGCACGATGCGCGCCCCGGTCATCCCGATCGGGTGGCCGAGCGCGATGCTGCCGCCCTTCGGGTTCAGCTTGTCGTGGTCGAGCTTCAGCTCGCGATCGCACGCGAGCACCTGCGCGGCGAACGCCTCGTTCACCTCGATCACGTCGAAGTCCTGCAGCGACAGCCCGGTCTTCTCGAGCACCTTGCGCGTCGCCGGCACCACGCCGATGCCCATGTACGCCGGGTCGACCCCCGCCGATGCGTACGCCACGATCTTCGCGAGCGGCGTCCGGCCCTCCGAGGCCGCTCGCGTGGCGCTCATGAACACCATCGACGCGGCGCCGTCGGTGATCCCCGACGACGAACCCGCGGTCACCGTTCCCTCGGGCGAGAACGTCGGCTTCAGCGTGGCAAGCGTCTCCATCGTGGTGTCGGCGCGGGGGTGTTCGTCCTCGGTGACGACCGTGACGTCGCCCTTGCGCCCGGGAACCTCGACCGGGGTGATCTCGAGCTGCCGGCGCTCCCGCCCGGAGGCCGACTTCTGCTGCGATTCGAGCGCGAACTCGTCCTGCTCCTCGCGGGAGATGCCGTACTTCGCGGCGAGGTTCTCGGCCGTCTCGCCCATGATCAGGCCCGACAGGGGATCGACGAACCCGTCCTTGTACATGCCGTCGTACACGGTCGCGTTCCCCATCCGGTAGCCGCTGCGCATCCGGTCCATGAGGAACGGCGTCCGGGACATGTTCTCCATGCCGCCGGCCACGACCACGGAGGCATTCCCGAGCATGATCTGCTCGGCAGCATGCTGCACGGCGCGGGTGCCCGAGCCGCACGCCATGTTCACCGTGACGCCGGGCGTCTCCTGCGGAATGCCGCTGCGGTACGTGACCTGGCGGGCGGTGTTCGGGCCGTTGCCGGCCTGCCGGGCGTGGCCGAACACGACCTCCTCGACCTGGTCGGGCTCGACCGAGGCTCGACGCAGTGCCTCCTTGGTGGCCACGACGCCCAGGTCGACGGTCGGGACCTCGGCCAGCGAACCGAGGAACTTGCCGATGGGCGTGCGCGCGCCCTCGAGGATGACCGCGGTTTCCATGGCCTCCAGTCTACCGACGCCGCCGAATGCTCCCGCTGCGTTGGTCCACGACCGTCGTCAGCGACGGTCGGTGGCGGCGCGGAGCTGGGCGAGCAGGTCGGCCAGGCGGCGGCCACCGTCCACGGGTTCGGACAGTGGCTCGTCGCTCGCGATCAGTGCGTGCGGTGTCCGGGCGAGCACGTTGCGGACGACCGCCAGCTCGTCGGCCCGCTCCGGGGGGCAGGGCCCGTTCGGGTCGAGCGGCGCTGCGGCCGGTTCGACGTCCGTAGCCACCGTCCCGGTTTCGATTCGCACCGGAACGCCGCCGCGGCCGGCGAGCTCGAGATGCCGGGCGCCCAGCAGCCAGCGGTCCTGCCGGCTCCGCGCGAGCGCCTCGGCCAGTGCGCGCAGACGGTCCCGCGCGGTGGCCGCATCCTCGAACCGCTCGGCGTGCGCCAGCCGCATCATGCGCGCCTCGAGCGCTTCGAGGAGCCCGCCCGGGGAGGAGAGCGAGTGGATGAGCCCGCGGACGAGCTCCTCGTAGCGTTCGGGGCGGACGCGGCCGTCGCAGGGCGCGGCGCACCGTCCGAGGTCGGCCAGCACGCAGGGCGAGAACCGGGTCGCCCGTCCCATCGAACGGGTGCACTGGCGGATCGGCACCACGTCCTCGATGGCCTCTTTCGCCATGCGCGCGATCCCACGGCTGTGGAACGGCCCGAGGTACGCGACCTCGCTCGAGGACAGCCGCGCCGGGCCCGGCTTCGAGACCACCTTCAGCCGCGGCCAGGCCTCGGTGAGGTCGACCTTGAGGTAGGCGTAGGCGCGCCAGGTTCGGCCCCGGCGGTTGTACGGCGGCTCGTGGCGGGCGATCAGCCGGGCCTCGGCCACGAGCGACTCCAGCTCCGAGGAGCACACGCGGGCCTCGACGCGGTGCGTCTTCGCCAGGAGGTCGCGGATGCGCTTTCGCTCGTCGCCGTAGAAGTACGACTTCACCCGAGCGCGGAGGTCGGTCGCCTTGCCGACGTACAGCACGCGGTCGAGGCGGTCGCGAAACAGATACACGCCGCGGTCGTGGGGAAGCGCGTCGGCGAGCCGGATCTTCGCGTAGTGGGGCTGGCCGCGCGCCCGCATGGACTCGCGCAGGTCCCCGAGCGTGAGGATCCCGAGCCGCCCTCCGAGCTCGAGCAGCGCGTGGAGCACCTCCGCGCACGTCCCCGCGTCCGGGAACGCCCGGTGGTTCGGGGTGGCGCGTGTCCGGAAGTGACGCGCGAGCGTCGCCAGGCGCACGTTGCGAACCTCCTGCCACGCCACCCGCCGGGCGAGCTTGGCCGTGCACACCGGCGGGCCTTCGATGTCCGGGTAGCCGAGCTGTCGGCAGGCCGCCCGGACGAACCCGAAGTCGAACCGCGCGTTGTGCGCGACGAACACCCCGCCCCGGAGGAACTCCAGCAGCGAGGGCAGCACGGCCTCGATCGGCGGCGCGTGCAGGACGTCGAGGTCGTCGAGGCCGGTGAGGTGCGTGATGAACCGGGGGATCGGCTCGCCCGGGTTCACCAGGGAATGGAACGTCCCGACGCGCTCGCCCCCGAGGTACCGGACGGCGCCGACCTCGGTGATGGCGCACGTCCGGGGCGAGCCGCCCGTCGTCTCGAGGTCGATGACGCAGAACGGCACCCGGTGCAGCGGGGTGTCGGCGTCGAGCCCGGGTTCGATCGTGGCAGCCTGCACTCATCGATCTCCCGGGGCCGCGGGACGAGCAGCCTACCGAACACCTGTTCGATAGTCAAGTCGAGCGCGCGCCAACCTGCTCCCGGGCGATCTCGATGGTGCCGGTGCCCGCGATCGGGGGCGCTACGCCACGTGGCGTGCGATGCGCCGGCGCTGCTGTTCGGTGAACCCGCCCCAGACGCCGTACCGCTCGCGGTTCTTGATGGCCCACGACAGGCAGGTGTCGCGGATCGAACAGGCGCCGCAGTAGGAAAGGGCCAGACCCGCGTCCTCCTCGGAGGCCGGGAAGAACACCTCGGGGTCGATGCCGTAGCATGCCGCCCGGTCCTGCCACATGTCCGGCGGCATGGGGTCCTTCGGGAGCCGCGCTGCGTCGAACTCGATCATCGTCTCGCTCATGAAGATGCCTTCCTCCATCCCACCCGGCACCGGCACCACCGTCCCTTCCGTTCGGTCCGTGGCTCCGGGGCAAGAGGGCGCTTCCCCCTCCATTCCTAGCACGGTCCCCCTCGCGGATGGAAGGGTGAATTCGCGATCCGAGGCGGATTTCTTGCCGTGGCCCGTGATCCACGCGCCGAACGTCCCGATTCGCACTGCTCGCGGGGGTTGGGCGTGAGCGCACCGCTCGAGGGCGTCCGCGTCCTGGACCTCACCCGCCTGCTGCCGGGGGGGTACGCGACCCTGCTGATGGCCGACCTCGGGGCGGACGTGGTGAAGGTCGAGGAGCCGGTCCGGGGCGACTACATCCGGTGGATGCCGCCGATCGTGGACGGCGAGTCGACCGGCCACCGTTCGCTCAACCGGGGAAAGCGGAGCGTCGTCGTGAACCTCAAAGACCCGGCCGGGGCCGCGCTGCTCCGGCGCCTGGCGCCCGGGTTCGACGTGCTGGTGGAGTCGTTCCGGCCGGGGGTGATGGATCGGCTCGGCGTGGGGCCTCAGGCGTTGGCTTCGGTGGCGCCGCGCCTCGTGTACTGCGCGATCAGCGGGTACGGGCAGGACGGGCCGTACCGCGACCGTGCCGGCCACGACCTGAACTACATCGGGCACGCGGGGATGCTCTCGCTGAACGGCCTGTCCGAGGGCCCGCCGGTCGTGCCGGTCGTGCAGGTCGGGGACCTGGCCGGCGGGGGGATGGCGGCGGTGATCGGCGTGCTCGCGGCGCTGCTCGAACGCGCGACGACCGGCCGGGGTCGGTTCGTCGACACGGCCATGATGGACGGGGTCGCCTCGTGGATGTCGGTCCACCAGGGGGCGTTCCTCCAGACGGGTGAGGAGCCGCGCCGGGGCGAGATGCCGCTCTCGGGCGCGTTCGCCTGCTACGGCGTCTACGAGTGCGCGGACGGGCGATGGGTGACGGTCGGCGCGTTGGAGCCGCAGTTCTGGACGGCGCTCTGCACCGCGCTCGAGCTGCCGGAACTGGTGCACACGCAGTTCGGTCCTCCCGAGCAGCAGCACGAGATGCGCGAACGGCTGGCCGAGGTGTTCTCCTCGAAGCCCCGCGACGAGTGGCTGTCGCGGCTCGATGGCCTCGAGGTCTGCGTGGGGCCCGTGAACTCGCCGAGCGAGGCACTCGATGACCCGCAGTTCGCCCATCGGGGGCTCGTGGCGGACGTCGACGGGCGCCCCGTCGGGGCCGCGTCGCCGTTCGTCATGGACGGGGAGCGCTTGGAGCGGCTCTCGCCGGCGCCGGGCCTGGGGGAGCACACCGACGAGGTCCTCCGCGAGGCCGGCCTGGATGCCGGCGAGATCGAACGCCTCGGCGCCGGCGGCGTGATCTAGTCGACCGGTCTGCGGGTCAGAGCGAACCCGCCCTCCGCGCGGAGGTCCGCCTCACGCGCGTCCCACCGGACCCACCCGATGCAAGCGGTCGACCCGTCGTCGCCCTCGGCGACGCTCGTGATGCGCCCGACCTGCTCGCCGTCCACGGCGATCGCGGCCATCGGCGACACGGGCTCGGACGCGACGAGCGACAGCACGAGCCGCGGCGGATGCCCGAGGTTTCGGACCTTCGCCACCGACTCCTGCCCCAGGAAGCACCCCTTGGTCGCGTCGATCAATACGTCGAACCCCGCCTCGGACGGCAGGAAGTCGGTTCCGAAGTCCACGCCGAAGCGCGGCACGCCCCGCCGGATCCGGAAGACCTCCGCGTCCTGCGGCGAGGCCTCGGCCACCGTGTCGTACTGACGGATCGCGGCCAGCCCGGTTTCGGTCTCCCCGGGCTGGACGGGAAAGTGGGAGATTCGGTCCGCCGGCCCCGGCCAGGCCATGAACTGCACGAGGTCGTCCCCCTGGTGGAGCACCGCGAGCCCGAGCTCGCTCGAGCGGAACTCCACGTCGGATGACAGCAGGTACGGCGAGAGCAG
>DATLUW010000187.1:0-2469 GCA_035577825.1 Actinomycetota bacterium
GCCGGATGTGGTGGAGCGCGCACGGCGCGACGTCGAGGTAGTAGCGGACGAGATCGCACTTCGTCAGCCCTTCCTGCGGGAAGAAGAGCTTGTCCGGGTTGGTGATCTGGACCTCGTGTCGCCCGATCCGCATTTGCGAGAAGTATGGGGCCCGGTCGCCCGGGCCCTCGTGAAGAACGGAGAGGGCGGGATTTGAACCCGCGATGGACCTTTCAGCCCATACGCGATTTCCAGTCGCGCTCCTTAGACCGCTCGGACACCTCTCCACGGAGCCGAGCAAGGGTACCCGCGCCGACTCCGGAGATATGGAACAGTTAGACGGCGGGGTCGCTCGACGAGGGGAGAGCGCTCATGGCACGCAAGCTGGCGGTAGTGCTCGTGGCCGTACTGGCCACGCTGGCAACGGCTGCGGTAGCGCAAGGCAGCCACCCGAAGACACTTACGGTCGGACAGCAGAACGCGAGCTGCCCGAACCCGGGCTACCAACACATCGGCGCCGCGATCGAGGACGCCGCACCGGGCGACACGATCGCCATCTGCCCGGGTACGTATGCCGAAGGTGCCGGAACGCCGGGCACGTCCGCGCTGACGATCCACAAGGACCTGAACCTGCGCGGGGCCGGCGCCGACCAGGTCACGATCGAGCCGACGTCCATCGGTGAGAAGCGGATCGCCGCAGATAACCCGGACCTGCGCGACGGCCTCGGCGTGATCATCGCGGTGATCGGCGGGAAGAACAATCCGGTCACCGTCAACATCTCGGGTGTGACCGTCGACGCGAGCGGCGTCGACGCGACCGCGGGCATCGTCTACGTCGACGCAGAGGGCTCGATCAGCCGCTCGCACGTCACCGGGCTCGCGGTCGACGAAAGCAAGAACGGCTACACGGTCCCGGGGGGCTTCCGCAACGGGCCGTTCGGCATCGGCATCGCAGACGTTACGCGCGTCAAGCCGAACCCCGGAAACCGCCCGCCCTTCGCGCCGCGCACGCTGACGATCGACCACACGCGCGTCGACCACTACAACTCGGTCGGGATCCTGATCGACGGCGCGACCGGCGACTACTCGCCGAGCCAGACCTCGCCGCTCACGGCCTCCGGCGTCCCGAACCGCGGCGTCCTCGTCGCCGATGTGATCGCCGGGCGCAACTCGTGCCAGCACTACAACGACTTCACCGCGGGCGGTCAGACCGATCCCGATCTCGGCAGGCTGATCGTCGGCGACTGCCAGCCTTCGGGCAGCGGCGCGACTGGCGTCCGCCCGCCGCTCCCGCTCTACGTGGGGCCGGACTTCGGCCAGGACGGCGTGCGGGTGACGGCCGGTGCCTCGGTCGACATCTCCGGCAGCACGATCTCTTCGAACTTCGTGCACGGCGTCAACGCGCCGATCGGCACCGTGCTCGCGCCCACCCCGAACAACGACCCGTTCCCGCTGGGCAACCACGCCGAGAACAACCAGAACCTGCGGCTCGGCGCGGGCGTGCGGCTCGTCGGCGCCGGCGCATCGTCGGTGAAGCGGAGCAACGTGACCGACAACGCATTCGGCGTCCTCAACACGACGCTCAACGGCCTTGCCAACAACACGGCGACGCCCGTCGCCGCGCAGAACGACTACTGGGGCCTCCGCGTCGGCTCCAGCTCGGCGCCGATCCCGCTGCCGACGCCGGGCCCGGCGGTGTGGCCGAGCTCGTCTTCCCCTGGCGGCACGTTCAACCCACCCATCCCGGAGAACCCGGTGAACGGCTCGCCGGTTGCGGACGCGAGCTGTCCGGCGGGCGTCGCGGACTCGGACTCGGTCACGTTCTGCCCGTACCGCTCCAGCACGCAGTCGGACACGGTCGGCGGCGAGTGGCCGATCCAGGAGGCGCCGATCGCGCAGGCCGACCCGTCGCCCTGCTCCTCCGGGTCCGTGCAGCTCGACCCGAACATCCCGACCTACAACTCGTTCTTCGGGACGGTGCTCGGCGGCCCGCTAGCCGGTGACGGCCTCTCGGGCGCGACCCCGTCCGCGAAGAAGACCGCGCAGCTCTCGGCCTATATGCAGGCGGTCGCCGACGCCGTGAACGCGAACCCGGGCACGACCGGGCAGCGGGTGGCCGTCAAGCTGTACCAGTCGGGCTCGAGTGTCCTGGGCGTGCCGTTCTACGTGATGGTCGTCGGGACCCCCGACAACATCGCCAACCTCGACGCGGGCCGGAACGACGCCGCATTCTGGCGCGGCGTGATCGACGGCACAACATCGCAGACGGCCGCAATGGCCGCGGCCGACAGCCGGCCCGCCTTCGGCTGGATCACCGGCACCCCGCACGGCAACGAGCCGGCGGGTGGCGAGGGCTCCACGAAGGAGCTCTACGAGCTGGTCGCGCGCACCGACTGCGCCAATGCCCAGCGGCTCCACAACCTCGACGTGTTCATCCAGCCGGTCACCGCGCCGGACGACCGCGACCACAACGTCCGCACGACGGCGTGG
>DATLUW010000188.1:0-8713 GCA_035577825.1 Actinomycetota bacterium
CGGGTACAGCGTGTCCCCGAACAGCCACAGGATCCGGTGGCCGAGCCGCACGGACTGGCCGCCGTCACGGAACACGTTGCTCGGACCGATCAGCGGTCCCAGGTCCACCGTGGTCGTGGACGCCCCGGCGGGCCGCACCACGAATGCCATGACTGCCGCGACCAGGGCGGCGGTGGCAACGATGCGGCGCGCCCAGGCTCCCGGTCGGTTCCTCCGATCCTCCATCGGAGCCTCCCTCCGGTCGGGGCCCCGACGGGGCCCGGCACCTCGACCGTCGATCCGGAATGGAGTGGAGGAACCCGAGGAACCCTTGGGTCAGGCATGCGGAAACCCGGGAGTTGCGGCGCCGGGACCGGGGGGGGAATAGCCTGCTCCCGCTCGAGGGTTGGGAGGGCTCGAATGACGAAGGGGCGGCTGGAGGCGTTCAGCGACGGCGTGATCGCGGTGGCGATCACCCTGCTCGCGCTGGACCTGAAGGTGTCCGCGGCCAGCATCGCGGCCCACCACGGCCTGTGGGGCGCACTCGTGGCGGACTGGCCGAAGTTCGCCGCCTACGTGCTCTCGTTCACGGTCATCGGGATCATGTGGGTGAACCACCACGGCCTGATGGACCGCGTGGCGGTCGTGGATCGGACGCTGCTGTTCATCAACCTCCTCCTGCTGTTGTTCATCGTTGCGCTGCCGTTCTCCACCTCGCTGTTCGCCGAGTTCCTGCTCGAGGGCGGAAACGACTCCCATGTGGCGGCCGCCGTGTACTCGGCGACACTGTTCGGCTGCGCGATCGGCTTCAACCTGCTGTGGCTGTGGATCATCCGCGACCGACGTCGGCTTCACGAGGCCATCGACCCCGACGTGGCCCGCACCCAGTTCCGCCGATTCGGCATCGGGATCTTCGTGTACCTCGCCGCGGTCGCCGTGTCGTTCGTCAGCGCGGTCTTCACGCTGGCGATGATCTCCGTGGTCGCCGTCTACTACGTGGTCGACCAGTTGCCCAGGGGCCGCGACGCGGACGTGCCCGACGCGGCCGATCCCAACGAGGAATGACCGGGGATCAGACTGACTGCGAGCTGACCTCCGAGGGCGGCGGAGCGGTCACGTTCACCGGTGCGCCGTAGTCGAACAGCTCGAACGTCAGATCCAACGACCCACCTCCCCCGGACCCCGAGGCGCCGGAGGGCGTGCCGACCGAGAAGGTCATCTTGGCGAGCCGGCCCTGGTCGTCGATCCACACCTCGGCGGGGATCGTCGAGGTCCCGAGCTGCTGGATCGCCTGCTCCACCGCCTTGCGCTGGTCCGCGGGGAGCTTCTCCGCCGCCTTCTGCAGGTCGAGGACCGCCTTCATCTTTCGCGTGTGGACGCCGCGGACCGTGTCGGTTCCCTCGTCGGTGACGCTGTTCGACGAGCCCCTGAGGTAGTCGAGAAACTGGGTGGGGTCCGACGCGGCCGCGCCCCCGTTCTGCGCGTTGAACGTCGAGGTGTCGGTCTTGACCCACGGCTTGTCCGCGGACAGTCCGGGGGCCTTCACGTAGACCGTGTCGCCGATGGTTCGAACCTCGATCGTCTGCGCCGGCTGACCGGCGGTGCTCGGGATGTGCTCCGTGATCACGCCGCGGTTGTTCGCGTAGTCGAACGCGCCGCTGCCCGTGATCTCGACGCTCCCCTGCCCGGGGACGTCGACCGACACGTCGAGCGCCAGCTTCGCGGTGGACGCCGTGGACTTGTCGGCGGATCCGGCCAGCAGCTGCGCCACGCTCAGCGACGAGTCCCCACCGCCCCCACCGCTCGAACATCCGGCGAGCAGGACCGCGGCCAATGCGGCGCCCGCGAGGGCGCGCGTCGTTCGCTTCATCATCTGGATGTTCCTCCCGTGTCGGGCTGTTTGGTCGTCTCAGGGTACGCGCCGGGATCGAACTGCTGAACGCAATGCCGATGCCAAGACGTACGCGGGTGTCCATCGCTTGGATTCGCTTCGAGGACAGCGCAGCCCAGGCTGGGCTGACGACGATCGGCTCGGTGAGCGTCGCCGAGCTACGCGCCGAGGTCGTAGAGCTGGCCGGGGTCCATGTCCAGGCCGTTCATGACCTGCCACAGCGCGGCGAGCGCCTTCGTCCCGTTGCGCAACGCGAACGGTGGCAGCTCGTCGCCGTGCATCTCCAGGACCCGGTGGAGCTCGCGGTAGACGTCGACCAGCTTGGCCTCGGCCTCGCCGAGCTCGTTGCCCGCCATGTCCTGCATCTACATCGACCTCCGCTCGCCCTCGGTCCCGATCACGATCCGTTCGTCGCTCACGCGCTTCGCCTTCAGCTCGAACCGCGGCAGCGAACCCAGCTCCACGCTCCGCACGTCGAACCGCAGCGACTCGTGCGCGTCGGCCAGCTGCTTCGACAGCTCGGCGCAGAGCGCGTCGGTATCGACGTCCGCGTCGGGCACCTCGATGAGCACCTCGATCTCGTCGCGGATCCCGTCGGCCGTGTACAGCCGGATCTGGAACTCGTCGACCTCGGCGTGTTCGCGGATGAGCGCCTCGACCGCCCGCGGGTACACGTTCGTCCCGCGGACGAGCTTCATGTCGTCGACGCGGCCGCGGATCCCGCCCTCGTAGATGTCGAAGGTGCGGCCGCAGCTGCACGACGAGCCGGGTATCCGCACGACGAAGTCCCTCGTTCGATACCGGAGCACGGGAATGAACCCGCGCCCGAACGACGTCACCACCCGTTCCCCCATCTCGCCGTACGGCACGGGCTCGTCGGTGACGGGGTCGACGACCTCCTCGATGTAGTGGTCCTCGATGACGTGCGTCCCCCCGGGCTGCTCGGCGCACTCGAAGATCATGATCGTGCCGAGCTCGGTCATCCCGGCCGTGTCGCCGGCCTTCGCGCCCCACTGTTCCTCGATCAGCGCCTTGGTCGCGGGGATCGAACCGGCCGGCTCGCCGGACAGGATCACGCGTTCGACCGCCGACCCCGCCAGGTCGATGCCGAGGCTCCGGGCCTCCTGCGCCATCCGCAGCGCGTACGTCGGCGTGGAGGCGACCACCGTGGCGCCCATCTCGACGATCTCCCTGACCCGCTGGTCGGTGGTCATCGCACCACCCGGCAGCACCAGGCACCCGAGCTTCTCCCCCGCGTAGTGCAGCCCCCAGAACCCGATGAACTTCGAGTACCCGAACGCCACGAACAGCGTGTCGGCCGGCCGCACGCCGAACCCCCACAGCCCGTAGCACCACATCTCCGCGATCCACTCCCAGTCCTTCATCGAGTCGAGCACGCGGATCGGCGTCTTCCCGGTGGTGCCGGACGTCATGTGGTACCGGACAGCCCGGTCCGGCGGCGCCGCGAGGATCGCCCCGAATGGCGGGTCCTCGAGCTGCGCGTCCATCCACTCGTCGCGCGTGAGGAACGGGATCCGCCGCAGGTCGTCGAGGCCGTTGATCGAATCGGCGGTCACGCCGGCGTCGCGCAGGCGCTTCGACTGCCATGGAACGCTCGCGTCGGCCCAGTCGACGAGGTTGCGGAGCTTGCGGACCTGCAGCGCCTCCAGCTCCGTTCGCGGCATGGTCTCGTGCCGCGGGTTCCAGTACGGCGACTCCCCCATCCGGCCTCCCTCTCGCCCGTTCCGGCCATCGTAGCGACCTCGTCCCGGCCGCGGGATTCGGAGTACGGTTCGACCGCGATGCCGTTGCGGAAGAGCACGAGTCGGAAGGCCAAGGCCGGCGAGGAGCTGCGGGCGAACGCGCTCGACCTCGACCCGGCCGAGAAGGGTTGGGAGCCGACGCCCGAGCTCCCGCGGGTGTTCGGTGGTGTCATCGACCTGACGCTCCCGATGGGCGCCGCGACGCTGGTCGGGTTCGCCGATGGTTCGACGAGCCTGTACACGAGCGCCGCCGGCGTCATCGGCGGCGCGGACGAGTCGGTCGCTCGGGTGACGCGGGCGTTCCTGCTCGGCCTCGAGGCACACCTCGACGAGATGGGTCGCGACGCCGGCACCGACCCGCCCGCGGTCGAGATGGCGGTGATCCACGCGCTCACCTATGACGGGCGTCGCAGCGTGGTGGCGCCGGAGGACGATCTCGGATACGGCCGGCACCCGCTCTCGGAGGTGTTCCACCTGGCGCAGCGGGTCGTCACGGAGCTCCGGCGGGTCGACGATCAGCAGCGCGGCAGCCGCGGGTAGCCCGGGCCGCCGAGCCGCCCGGGTCGGCCATTTCGGCGGAACACATCGCGAGCCCGGCGCCCGGCGTGGTATTCACCTGCCGGGATGTCGTTCGAGCTGACCGATTCGCAGCGAACGCTCGCCGACGAGGCGCGTTCGACCGCGCTCGACGTGCTGGCGCCGATCGCCGCGCGCGGCGAGCGCGGGCGGGTGAACCGCGACCTGGTCGCGGCACTCGGCTCGACCGGGCTGCTGGCGCGGGTGTTCCCGGAAGGCGGCCCGGTGTCGGCGATGGACCTCTGTCTGCTGCGCGAGGCGCTCGCCCAGGAGTCGACCGAGGCGGAGACCGCGCTGGCGCTGCAGGGATTGGGGGCGTACCCGATCCTCCAGGCCGGGGGGCACGAGCTGGTGGGCGAGTGGATCCCTCGGGTCGCCCGTGGTGAGGCGGTGGCGGCGTTCGCGCTCAGCGAACCCGAGCACGGCAGCGACGCCGGCGCCCTGGAGCTGCGGGCCGAGCCCGACGGCGAGGGATGGCGGCTCACCGGCGTGAAGACCTGGATCTCGAACGCACCGGACGCGGACGTGTACAGCGTGTTCGCTCGGACAACGGAAGGCGCGGGCGCGAAGGGCGTGACGGCGTTCGCGGTTCCCGGGGACGCGCCGGGCCTGAGCGGAGCGCCGATCGACCTGATCGCGCCGCACCCGGCCGGGCGGCTGGAGTTCGATGGGGTTCCGGTGGACGACTCGCAGCTGCTCGGCGAGCGCGACGGCGGGTTCCGGATAGCGATGCGGACGCTCGACCTGTTCCGGCCGTCGGTGGGGGCGTTCGCCGTCGGGATGGCCGCGAGAGCACTCGACCTCGCCGTGCGGCACGCGGGCGATCGGCGGTCGTTCGGAAAGCTCCTCCGCGAGCACCAGGCGGTGTCGCAGCTGCTCGGCGAGATGGCGACGCGAACCGAGGCCGCCCGGCTGCTCGTGTACGCGGCCGCATCGGCGCACGACCGCGGCGACGGCAGCACGAAGGCCTCCGCCATGGCGAAGCTGTTCGCGACGGAGACCGCGCAGTGGGTGGTGGACTCCGCGGTCCAGATCCATGGGGCAACCGCCCTGGAGTCGAGTCACCCGCTCGCGCACCTGTATGCGGACGTCCGCGCGCCCCGCGTCTATGAGGGGACCACCGAGATCCAGCGCGAGATCGTCGCGCGGGAACTCTATCGGTGAGCTCGGACGACGCCGAGCCGGCCGCCGTCGCCGGCACGGAACCGTAACGCCCGCTGCGGCGTAGCCATAGGACGAACGATCATTCGACTCCGTGGAGGGCCGACCACTGGAGGAGTCCGGGCTCGTCGGGCGCGCCGCCTCGGGCGACGCCTCGGCGTACGAGGAGCTGGTGCGCATGCATCAGCAGATCGCGATGCGGACGGCGTGGCTGGTCACGAGGAACGCCACGGAGGCCGAGGACGCGGTGCAGGAGGCCTTCGTGAAGGCCTACCGGGCGCTGGGTCGGGGTCGGTTCCGGGAGGGTGCGGCCTTCCGGCCGTGGCTGCTGGCCATCGTCGCGAACGAGGCGAGGAACCGCCGGCGCTCCGTCGCCCGGTCGGACCGCCTCGCGCTCCGCGTCGCCGAGGTCCGCCCCTCGGGGGATGCGGCCCCATCCCCCGAGGCGGCGGCCCTGCGGGACGAGGAACGGGAGCTGTTGGTGAAGGCGCTGAACGCGATGCGGGACGAGGACCGATTGGTCGTCGGGTACCGCTACCTGCTCGGGCTCTCCGAGGCCGAGACGGCTGCCGTGCTCGACGTGCCGAACGGAACGGTCAAGTCACGTCTGGCCCGGGCGCTCGGGCGGCTGCGTTCGTCGCTGTCCGAGATCGCGCCCGAGTCGTCGGCCGCGCCGTCCGAGGGAGGCGTCGATGGCTGACCGGCTGCGCCGGATGTCGGACTCGGAGTTCGGCGCCGCGCTGACGTCACTCGCGCCGTCGCTGGAGTTCCCGGATGCTTCGCCGGACCTCGCCTCGATGGTCGCGTCTCGCCTCGCGAACGAACCCGCCTCCGCGCCGGGCCGCATCGTCGGCATGGGTCGGTGGATCGGTCGAATCCTGCCGCCGCGCGGCGTCCGACGCGTGCTCGTCGTGGCGCTGCTCATCGTCGCCCTGACCGCCGTCGCGGCCGGGGCCGCGTACTTCGGCGTCCGAGGGATCCAGATCGTGTTCGAGAACGGGAACGGCGAACCCTCCCCCGCTGCATCCGGATCCTCGGGGGCGCCATCGCCGTCGCCCCTGCCGAGCCCGACGCTGCCGAGCCTGGGCGACCAGCTCGAGCTCGGTCGCCCGACCACCCTCGAGGCCGCGCAGGCAGCGGTCGGGTTCCCGATCGCGATGCCGCCGGAGATTCCGGGCTTCGGACCGCCGCTCGTGTTCCTGGCCGGCGACGACGTGCTGCACCGGGTCTCGTTCGTATGGGTGAAGGACGGGACGCCGAAGCTCCTGCTGACCGAGTTCAACGCGGTGCCGTACCGGCCGTACATCAAGAAGGTCGTCCTCGCGGGCGGCCACATCCGGGGCGTGTCCGTGAATGGCGAACAGGGCTACTGGCTCTCGGGCACTCCCCACGAGCTCGACTACGTAGACCCCGACAACCTCCACTTCATCGATCACTCCCGCCTGGCCGGGAACACGCTCGTCTGGACGAAGGGGGACGTGACGCTCCGTCTCGAGGGCGCACCGAACCTCCGCGACGCGCTCCGGATCGCCCGCGCGACCGGCTGACCGCGGCGTCGTTCGACCGAGGGCTACTTGTGCATGACGAGCAGCGTTCGATTGGCGACGCAGCCCTGGCCGACGCCGTTGTCCTTCCATTGGATCTTGGCCGTGTGCGTTCCCGGGGTCAGCGGATCGGACAGGAAGTCGAACCCGTGCGCGCCGTCGGTCAGGGCGACGCCGGTCGGCCGTTCGACGACGAGCACGTCCGTCGGCCCCGACTGCACCACGCCGTCGACGAGGAACCGAATGCGCACGGTCACGCCTTCGGTGGGCATGAACCACTGGGCCTGCAGCATCACGATCACCGGCCGCGACGCGGTGCCTCCCAGCTTGAACGTCACCGCCATGCCCGGCATGTCGGCGTAGTTCGGCGACACGGTGCACGGGATGTCCCCGGAGATCGAGACGACGTTGGTCTTGCCGGTGGGGACGTTGGCCGCGGACTTCGTCGCCTTCCCGGCGCGGCCCTGGACCGCCGGACCGGCGCTGGATCGCCCGATCCAGAACAGCGTCGGAGCCATCAGGACGACGAGCGCCGCCCCGACGAACCGCAACGTGCGTGACCGGTGACGGGCAATGTCCTCGAGCTCGAACATGTTTCCTCCCTTCGGAGCGGAGCCCGCCGCCGGGAGGTCGCCGCAGGGGCGGGCGATTCGACTCAGGTCATAGCCCAATCCGCCTCCGGCCTCAAACCGCGCGGCGCGAACCGACGATCGACTCGCGCGCGAGGGGAGCCGTGGACTCAGTCGACCGCGGCGCGTTCGGCTTCGAGGTCCACGTCGGCGAGGTGGCCGTCCTGGATCGCGATCATCCGGTCGACGAACTTCACGGCCTCGCGATTGTGGGTCGCCACGAAGCAGCACGTGCCGAGGGAGGCCGCCTCGCGGATCACGCCGAACACGCCCCGGCCCCACTGCGCGTCCTGGTGGCCGGTCGGCTCGTCGGCGAGCAGCAGCTTCGGCCGCAGGACGAGCGCGCGGGCGAGGGCGGTTCGCTGCTGTTCGCCGAGGGAGATCTCGAACGGCCCCCGCTCGGCGAACTTCGTCAGCCCGAGCGCGTCCATGAGGTCGTCGATGCGGGCGCGGATGGCATCGCGTTCCGCCTTGGCGTCGTCCTTCGACGCCTTCGAACCCTTGCCGTTGGCACCGTTGGACCCCTTGGAGCCGTTCGACGACGATCCTGCGCGCTCGCGGCGGAGGCGGATCGGCAGCTCGATGTTCTCGCGGACCGAGAGCTCCTCCACCAGCCCGAGCGACTGCGGCAGGATGGCCAGGTCGACCCATGGCCGCCGTTCGGCCGGCGTGTCGCCCGCCGACGGCCACCGCACCTCGCCGGAGTCCGCGTGCTCCCACCCGCACAGCAGGTTCAGCAGCGTCGTCTTGCCCGAACCGGACGGCCCGACCAGCCCGACCACCTCGCCCGCGTGCAGCGAGAACGACACGCCGTCCAGCGCGTGCACCTCCTCCGGCCCACGCTTGTAGGTCTTGCGGACGTCCGTGGCCCGGATCAGCACGGGCCCGACCGGAGCAGCTGCGGCCGGCACCTCGTCCGCCTCGGCCGTCGCCTCGAGCGCCTCGACCGCGGCCGAAAGGTCCTCGCCGCCGACCGGCGCCGAATCGTCGGCCGACGACCCGGGCGTCACCCAGTCGTCTCGTTCCGATGCCGGACCGTGCTCCGACGGGGTCACCCGGTCGCCGCGCTCCGACGGACCGGGTTCCGGCGCGTCCGAACCCCCGGGCCGTCGCCACTGATCGTCGTCGTGGCCCGGAGGCCGCCACTGTGCGTCGTCGCGTTCGTGATCG
>DATLUW010000189.1:0-5015 GCA_035577825.1 Actinomycetota bacterium
CGGTACCAGGGTTCCAGGCTCGGCCTCCCGGGTCGGCTCGGCTGGTCGTGCAGACCGGTTCGATGATCGCCGATTGTAGCGCCGGGCCCGTCGCGACCGCCGTGCGCGGGTACGGTTCGAAGGCGATGACGCTCTCGAACCGCGACCTGTCCGAGCTCCTCGCCCGCGAGGAGACGGAGCAGGACGCGCCCCACCGGCGACGCGCGCTCCAGCGCGCGTCGCGAGCCGCGCTGTCCTGGGAGGTCGAGGCGGCCGCCGTGGCGACCGCCGGCCGGTCGGTGACGGAGCTCCCCTCGGTCGGCCCGTGGGTGGGGCAGTTCCTGGAGGAGTGGATGGCGTCGCCGCCGGATCCCATGCCCGAACCGCCGGTCACCCGCCAGGGGTTCCTCACGATGGCCGAGGTCCGCGACACGCCCGGCCTCGACGAGTGGCGGCGCGCGATCCACGCCGACCTGCAGATGCACACGACGTACAGCGACGGGCGCGCGTCGCTGGAGGCCATGGTCGAGGGGGCCGCCGCGCGGGGGCACGCGTTCGTCGGTATCACCGACCACTCGGTCGGCCTCCCGATCGCGAACGGGATGTCCGAGGAGCGCCTCGCGGAGCAGGCGGAGCACATCCGCCGCCTGAACGAGGACCTCGGCGGCCGCATCCGGGTCCTGCACTCGATCGAGATGAACCTGTCGCCGATCGGCGAGGGCGACATGTCGGCGGAAGCACTCGCGAAGCTCGACCTGGTGCTCGGGACGTTCCACTCGGACCTGCGGGTGAAGGAGGACCAGACGGAGCGATACCTGGCGGCGGTGCGCAACCCGACGGTGCACGTGCTGGCGCACCCGCGGTGCCGGATGTTCAACCGCCGGCCGGGCTTGCAGGCCGACTGGCCGCGGGTGTTCGCGGAGGCGGCCTCGCTCGACAAGGCCGTCGAGATCGACGCGACGCCCCACCGCCAGGACTTGGACGTCGCCCTCCTCGCGCACGCGCGCGAGGCCGGCGTCCGGATCTCGATGGGCACCGACTCACACAGCGTCGGCGAGCTCGACTGCCTCGAATACGGCCTCGCCGCGGCGATCCGGGGTGGCATCGACCGCGACCGGATCCTCAACTTCCAGCCGGTCGAGGACGTCCTCGCATGGGCTGCCGACGTCCGGGGGCGCCTGGGCGCCGGGTAGCGGGATTTCGACCTCGAACCCTGGCGCGACCTGCGTCGTTCGGTGGAGGATCACGCGGGCGATGGCGGGGGATCTCGAGGTCGGGGCGGTCCTCGCCGGCTACCGCATCGAGGGGCTGGCCGGCCGGGGCGGGATGGGCGTGGTCTACGTGGCCGAACACGTCCACCTCGGCCGCCGCGTCGCCCTGAAGGTCCTCGCCCCGGAGCTCGCCGCCGACGAGTCGTTCCGGGAGCGGTTCATCCGCGAGTCGCGGCTCGCCGCCGCGATCGAACACCCCAACGCGATCCCCGTGTACGACGCCGGCGAGGCCGACGGTGTCCTGTACATCGCGATGCGCCTGGTGCAGGGCACCGACCTCCGGGCGGTGATCGACCACGACGGCCGGGTCGAGCCCGCCCGAGCGCTCGCGATCCTCGGCGCGGTGGCCGGTGCGCTCGACATGGCGCACGCCGACGGCCTCGTCCACCGCGACGTGAAGCCGGCGAACATCCTGCTCGAAGCGAACCGCCGCGGCGGCGAGGACGTGTTCCTCACCGACTTCGGGCTCACCAAGCGGATGGGGCCGGGTTCGCGGTTCACGAAGACCGGGAGCGTGGTCGGGACGCTCGACTACATGGCGCCCGAACAGATCCAGGGCGCGGAGGTCAGCGGCCGGGCGGACGAGTACGCGCTCGGCTGCGTGCTGTTCGAATGCCTGACGGGCCGGCCGCCGTACCCGCGCGAGACCGAGGTGGCCGCGATGTACGCCCACCTCGAGGAACCGCCGCCGGCAATCACCTCACGTCGCCCGGACCTGCCGACGGCCGTCGACGCGGTGGTCGCGCGCTCGATGGCGAAGTCGCCGGTCGAACGCTTCGCGACCTGCGGAGAATTGGTCGAGGCCGCACGCGCCGGGCTCGGAGACGCCGCCCTCGCCGCGGACGGCGCTTCGAGCGTGTCCGCCGGCGGGTCGCCTCCCGCCGCGCCTGCCGTTCCGAGCGCCATTCGCAGCGCGGTTCGCCGGGCGGCCCCGCCCGCGGCTGCACCGCCCGGAGCCCCACCGGCGCACCGCCGCCGCACCGCGCTGATCGTGGGTGCTGTGGTCGTGGCGCTCGCGCTGATCGGAACGACGATCGCGATCGTGGCGGGCGGATCGGGAACGGACCGCACGGCCGGCACGCCGACGGGGCTCCCCTCGCACGGCCCCAGCGTGGTGCCCTCGAACGCCTCCCCCGGCGTCAGCCCGAAACCTGTGGGAGCCTTCGCCAACGGCCGGGTCGCGTTCGTCGAGAACGGCAACGTCAACAGCGTCGACGCGGAAGGCAACGATTCCATCCCCCTCACGTCCTCCCTCACGAGGGCGACCGACGAGCTGGACGGCGACCCCGTCTGGTCACCGGACGGCACGGCGGTCGCCCTCCTCCGGACGTCGAATGTCGGCAGCGACGTCGGGATCTTCCCGACGCACCTCGTCGTGGTGCCGGTCGAGGCGACCGGGGGCCCGGGAACGGAATTCAGCCCGTCGAACCAGACCTTCATCGGCACTCCGGCATGGGCGCCCGATGGCGGCTCCCTGGCGTACATCCACACGCCCTTCCCGAAGCCGACCGCCACCCTCACCGTCGTCTCGGCCCGGTCCGGGTCCAAGCCTTCCCCCGTCGCGTTCGACGTCGAGAATTCCGGAGTCGCGTACTCCGATGACGGGTCCGTCCTGTTCGCCGTGGACTCGAGGACCGGCGACGTGATGGGGTTCAGGATCGCGGGTGGACTCTCCTTCCCCATCGCTTCGGGACCCGGGGCCGTCTGCTGCCCCCAGGTCTCGCCTGACGGGCGGATGATCGCGCTCGTCGCCAACCGGACGGGCACACCCCGGCTCGAGGTGGCCAAGTCCGACGGGGGGTCCGGGACCGAGATCCCGAACGCCCTGCCGGAACGCGACACCGTCCCGCGGTGGTCGCCGGATGGCACGAAGCTGCTGTTCGTGTCGAAGGCCGACGGCGACGAGGACGTCTGGGTGGCGAACGCCGACGGATCGGGCGTGCAGAACCTGACCGGATCCCCAGGGGCCGACCGGGAGCCGGTCTGGTCGCCCGACGGGACGATGATCGCGTTCACCAGCGCGAGGGACGGTCATGCGCAGATCTACGTCATGAACGCGGACGGCACGAACCCGGTGAACGTCTCCAACTCGCAGTTCGCCGACACGGAGCCGTCCTGGCAGCCCGTCCCCGCGGCGGCAACCCCGTCCCCGGCCGCGTAGCTATCCCGTCGGGAGCCCGTCGAACGCTCGGTCGAGCAGGGCGGCCTGTTCGTGCTGGTGGATCGTGAGCGAACCGGTGGCCGGAGATGCGCTCTCGTCGCGGGTGACGCCGGTGAGGTCGACGCCGAGGCGGTCGCGGACGACCCGGCGGACGTCGTGCCAGGCGCCCATGTTCTCCGGCTCCTCCTGGACCCAGAACACCTCGCGCGCGTCGGCGAAGTGCTCCAGCGTCTCGCGCAGTTGATCCGCCGGGAACGGGTAGTGCTGTTCGATCCGGACGAGGGCGGCGCCGCGGACGCCGGTGTCGGCCCGGCGCTTCGCCACGTCGTAGAAGACCTTGCCCCCGCAGAGGATGACCCGCGAGACCACGCTGGGGTGCGGGTGGTCGGGGTCGGGCAGCACTTCGTGGAAGGACCCCTCGGTGAGATCGGCGGCCGCGCTCCGGGCGGCGGGCAGCCGGAGCAGCGACTTCGGCGTCATCACCACGAGCGGCTTGCGCAGGTCGCGGAGCGCCTGCCGCCGGAGCAGGTGGAAGTACTGGGCCGGCGTCGAGGGCACGGCCACCTGGATGTTGTCGTCGGCCGCGAGCTGCAGCCACCGTTCGAGCCGCGCGCTCGAGTGCTCCGGCCCCTGCCCCTCGTACCCGTGGGGCAGCAGCAGCACCAGCCCGCTCGTCTGCGACCACTTGTCCTCGGCGGCCGACATGAACTGGTCCGCGATCACCTGCGCGCCGTTCGCGAAGTCCCCGAACTGCGCCTCCCACAGCACCAGCGCGTCGGGGTTCGCCACGGAGTAGCCGTACTCGAACCCGACCGCCGCGAACTCGGAGAGCAGCGAGTCGTACACGCGGAACTCCCCCAGCCCCTCGAGCGGCGTGAACTCCGCCCCGGTGTGCCGGTCGACCAGCACCGAATGCCGTTGGCTGAACGTCCCCCGCCGGGTGTCCTGCCCGGCGAGCCGGACGGTCGTGCCGCCGAGGAGCAGCGAGCCGAAGGCGAGCGCCTCGCCGAGCGACCAGTCCACGGCGTCCTCGTCCAGCGCCGTCCGCCGTCCCGCGAGCCACTTCTCCAGCTTCGGGTGGACGGTGAACCTCTCCGGGACCGTGACGAGCGCGTCGACGATCTCGTCGAGCGTCGATCGGTCGACCGCGGTGTCGACCGCCGGGCGGACCGGAGCGGGTTCCGGCGGTGTCCGCGAGACCTCGGCCGGCTTCTCGGAACCGGCGTCCTTCGTCTCGTCGAACGCCTGCTGCATCCGCTCGCGGAACTCCTCGAGGGCCCGTTCGGCCTCCTCGACGCTGAGGTCGCCGCCATTCACCAGGCGTTCCATGTAGCGCTTGCGAACGCTCCTGCGGCCGGCGATCGCGTCGTACATCAGCGGCTGGGTGAACGACGGCTCGTCGCCCTCGTTGTGGCCCCACCGCCGATAGCACCACATGTCGATCACGGCGTCCTTGTGGAACTGCTCGCGAAACGCGAACGCCAGCCGGGCGACGCGGACGCACGCCTCGGGGTCGTCGCCGTTCACGTGGAAGATCGGGGCCTGGACCATCCGGGCGACGTCGCTCGCGTATTCGGAAGACCGCGCGTAGGTCGAACCCGTCG
>DATLUW010000190.1:0-3404 GCA_035577825.1 Actinomycetota bacterium
ATGCCGACTCGGGCGACGTCTCGATGTCACCGAACGGCCGCTACGTCGCGTTCTCCACCGGCTCGGACAACCTCGGCGGCGGCGACAGCAACGTCTACGACGACGTCTACGTCCGCGACCTCACCGCGCACAAGACCTACCGCGCGAGCGTCCCCGTCGCCGGCAAGAAGATCGACGGGAACAGCATCCAGACCTGCATGTCGGACACCGGCGTGGTGGGGTTCGGTTCGAACTCGAACCACCTGGTCGCCGCGCAGCAACCGGACCCGGCGGTCGACGAGATCTACGTCCGCGACATCGTCCACCACGCGACGAAGGAGGCGAGCGTCAGCAACGGCGGCGACCCCGGCGAGATGAACTCGTTCAACTGCGACATCTCGGCGAACGGGCGGTACATCGTGTTCGACACGTTCTCGCCGAACCTGTCGGGCAAGGACGGGAACCCCAACGACATCTTCCTGCGCGACATCCAGGCCGGGAAGACGTACCTCGCGAGCGTCGGCATGAACGGAACCGAGGCCGACGACGACTCGCAGTTCCCGGCGGTCTCGGACAGCGGGCGGTACGTCGCGTTCGAGTCAGAGTCGGACAACCTCATCGCGAACGACGGCAACATGGTGCAGGACGTGTTCCGCTACGACCGCACGACGAAGGTCACCAAGCGGCTCTCGGTGGCGACCGGCGGAGCCGCAGGGAACAACGGCAGCTCCTACGTCGAACTCTCGGGCGACGGGACATGGGCCGTGTTCGCCTCGGCGGCCGACGACCTCGTGGCGAACGACGACAATCACCACGTCGACATCTTCGAACGCGGCCCCCTCCCGACGTAGGACCACCGGAACGAACCCGGGGCCGGGGGCTCGGGCGCCCTCGGCCTCCGGTTTCGCCTGCGGGACCGCCGTTGCGGGCGTGGCGGTCCCGGCAGCCGTTCTCACTGCCTGATGGCGCTGAGGCAGAACTTCGCGCCCGGCAAATACTCCTTCGCCGTCGACGCGGAGTCGACGATCAGCCCGGTGGCCGGGTTCGACTCGGCGGTCTGCGCGCCGGCGGGTGCGGAGCGGGCGCTGCCGTCGCGGGTGCCGAGTCGCGCTCTCGGTGGCGCGCGGCGGGGATGTTCCCGCGCCACGGGAACGACAAACTCGGCGTCGCCTCAGGTGAGAGAAGTCTCATCCGCCCTGCGCCCGGCCGCCGCGATCTCACCACGCCGGACGCCCGCGCCGGCGGCCCGAAAACCGTTCGGACCACATATGCTCCGCCGCTTGCAGACGGCGACGGAAGGGCGGTCGATGGGTCGAACGACGACTTGGCGCGTTCGGGCGCCGGCGCTCGTCGCGCTGGTCGCCGCCCTCGCCTACGTGGGGATGCCCGCCGCATCAGCGGCGCCCGGCGACATCGACACGTCCTTCTCCGACGACGGGACGCTGCTCCTCGGGTTCCCGCCCGGGAGCAGCGGGCTGACCGACCTGGCGGTTCGCTCCGACGGCAGGATCGTCGTGGTCGGCGAGGGTCGGCACAACGCGCGGAGCGTGTTCGAGATCGGCCGCCTCCTGCCGAACGGCCGGCTCGACCCGACCTTCGGGAACCACGGCCGGACGATCGTCCCGTTCCCGGGGAAGGAGGCGACGACCGCGTTCCCGCTGCCGACGCCGAAGGTGGCGCTCGCACCGGACGGAGGGATCGTGCTCGCCGGCAGCGTCGTCGGGCCCGGGGCTTCCGCGAAGGACGACATCGCGCTGCTCCGCCTGAGCCCCGGCGGACGCCCGGACACCGCGTTCGGCGACGGCGGGCGCGTCGTCACGAATCTCGGGGGCGCCGACGACGCGACCGACGTCGCGATCGACGGCAGCGGACGCATCGTGGTGTCGGGCGAGACCGAACAGAACGGCTCGTCGTCGGCGGTCGCGCTGCGCTACCTGCCCTCGGGTGAGCTCGACCACTCGTTCGGAGCGAACGGCGTGGCCACCATCCCGACGCGGACGGGGACGGGGACGCTCGGGCGGGGTGCCGGCGCCCTGGCGGTGGCGCTCGGCCCGGGCGGGAAGATCGTCCTGTGCGGCGGGAGCGGACGGAAGTTCCTCGTCGCGCGGCTCCAGAGCGACGGGAGCCCCGACCGGACGTTCGCCGGCTCGGGGAGGACGTTGTTCGGCTTCCTGCACGAGTCGGTCGGGCTCGACGTGGCGCTCACCCCGAGCGGCCGCATCGTGGTCGCCGGCGTGACCTCACCGTCGGGGAGCATCGACGAGCACATGTCCATCGCGGTCGCCCGGCTCAACTCCCTGGGCCAGCTGGACCCGTCGTTCGGCACCGGCGGCAAGGTCGAGACGAACACCGGCGGTGGGGACCTCGCGTTCGGCGTCTCGGTCCAGGCCGACGGGCGGATCGTGGTGGCCGGCTCCAGCGACCTCCAGACCCTGTTCGGCAAGCACCTCGAGGTGCTCCGGTACACGACCGCCGGGAAGCTCGACCCCTCGTTCAACACCGTCGGCGTCGTGAACATCGACCTCGGCCCGGCATCGGAGTTCTGGAGCGACCTGATCCTGCGGAACGGCAGGGCCACGGTCGCAGGATTCGTCCAGACCACGTCCACCACGCCGGGACATACGACCGGGGCAGTTGCCCGGTTCCAGCTGTAGCGCCGCCGCGGCCGGTCCGTCCTGCGGCACTCGACCAGAGGAGGTGCTGCCCGCCCGAGTCGGACCGGCCTTGTCTCAGCCGCAGCCCGGAACGACCGAGACCGGGCTGCGGTGGGACTCGACGATCACGCCCTGGACGGGGTCGACCGTCCACGCTCCTTCGAACGTCGAGGTCTGCAGCCCGCCGCTCGTCTGCTGGCAGGCCACCGTCTCGTAGCCGACCACGACCAGCCCGGTGCCGGTCGGGACCGCGTCGTGGATGTGCAGCGTGGTGTGGACCACGTCGGAGAACCCGTGGCACAGGGCCTGCGGCGTCGCCGGGCTGTACCGGGCGATCCGAACGAGGTCCTGACAGGCAGCCGGCGAGCTCTGGGGGTGGGCGTTGACGTCCGCGACGAACTGCCGGGCGACCGCCCTCGCCGCGACGACCTGGGGATCCGGTCCCGGGCCGCTCGTCCCGGTGGTCCGGGAGGGCCCCGAGGTGGGACCGGTCGTCGGCGCCGTGGTCGTCGCGGTCGTCGGGCCGGTCGTCGGCCCGGTGCTGGCGCCGGAGGTCGGAGCTGAGGTCGCACCCGACGTCGGGCCGGACGTCGGCGCCGACGTGCCCGAGGTGGCACCGGACGTGGCGCTCGAGGTGGCGCCCACCGGCGTGGTCGCCACGGTCTGTGGGCCCCTGCCTCCGCGCGTTGCGAGGAACCCGATCACGCCCGCGGCCAGGAGCACGCCGACGACGGCGGCGATCCACGGGAGCGCCCTGCGGCCGCCGGGCGG
>DATLUW010000191.1:0-3459 GCA_035577825.1 Actinomycetota bacterium
TCAGGGCCTGTCGGCCGGCACACACCTCGTGGACCTTCTGGTCGTAGGTGAGCGAGGGGTCGGTGAGGTTCGGGTGGGTGACCGTGTGCCCGGCGACCTCGTTGCCCGCCGACGCGAGGTCGGTCAGGTCGGGCCAGGTCACGTAGCCGGGATTGACATCAGTGTGTCCAGTGACGATGTAGAACGTGCCGTTCATGCCGTGCGGCTGCAGCGCTCGCTGGAAGCCCAGCGTGTACTGACCAATCGTGCCGTCGTCGAACGTCAGCGATACCACGGTGGTGGGGATCGTGGCGGTTGATGGGGCCGTCTCGTCCGCGCCCGACATCTGAACGGCCTGGCGATGGACCGCCTCGACGTTCCCGGCGCCACCCCACGCTCGTGGGAGCCAGCTCAGGGTCGTCATCGAAGCTTGGTTCTCATTGACGACTGAGGAAGTTCCGGCCTGTGCCGAAGGCAAGGGGGATAGGCTGGTGATCAATGCACTTGCGACGCAAAGGACCAATGCACTGATTCCATGCGCCAAGCTGCTCTCCCCGCGCTTGTCCCCCCGAAACGGCATCAGGACCGAGATTCTACATGTTCGACTCTTCGTTCTCCGGGGCCTTCGATAGCGCCTCACTGCGACACCAACGGACTGCAGGAGCTGTTCAGGCGGCGCGCGCGGGACATTGCGGCCGGCCGCGCGTCAGCCAGTAACTGTCTGCTCGGACTTGTTCGCCGCCCGAGGGTGCCGGGAGAACGACGTGACCAACGGTGCGAGGTCCCCTACACTCGGGGACGTGACTGCGGTTCGGTTCGTGTCCTACTTCGTGACCATTGGGCGCTTCCTCGTGGGACTCCCGAGCGAGGAAATTCTGCGTTGTACCAGCGCTGTGCGACAAGGTCGCGGGACGGGCGAGGAGCGTTTCCGCAGGTAGAACCGCATATTTCGAGGGCCTGTAGCTCAGTTGGTAGAGCGCTTGCTCGGCAGGCAAGAGGTCAGGGGTTCGACTCCCCTCAGGTCCACAAGGAAAAGTGGCTTCTATCTTCTTTTCCGCCACGGCCTCCTTCTGGTCGCTTCCCCGAGGTAGTTCGAGGCAGCGCGAGGCTGCACCGTCTCGGTGCGCCGCAACCCACTCGGGCAGAAGTGAGGCTGCAATGGAAGGCGTCTACAAGCGCAGGTGGTCCGACGGCTCGATCACCTGGAAGTGCATCTGGAGAACGCCAGACGGCAAGCAGAAGTCCCGGAACTTCCCGACGGAGAGTGAGGCTGCCGCGCCGCAGGGACCCGCCCGCTGTTCATCGGCGATGCCGTCGTCCGGCTCAGCCGGGTCCCCGAAGTCCCGGATCGCCGACTACTCGGTGAGCCGGTTCTGGCAGGGCCAGGAGGCGATATACCGGGAGGTCCACGACGTGGCACTCGACATGCACACCCAGCGCGGGAAGCAGCGGGGGAGGGGGATCGACCACTTCCTCGACGAGGCGGCGATCGTCGAGCCGCACCAGCCGGGCCCCGACGAGGAGACGTTCAAGGAAGGCGAACGGGACCTGTTCGGCCTGCGCCAGGGCGTGCTCCTGGAGGAGGAGCGATGACCTGCCTGGTCGAGGGGACTCTGTGGAGCGGAGCCCGCCGTCTAGTTCGTCAGGTGGAAGATGAAGTCGTAGTTCGTGTCGCCGAGGTATTTCAGGTTCATCTCTCCGCGGACGTTCGCGAAGTTCCCGGTCCCCCCTGTGACGGCGAGCACGGTGTCCTTCGTGTCGTTGAACGGACCCTCGACGGTGATCTGCCCACCGGCGAGGAACGTCGTCCACATGCACTCCCAAGTCCCGTGCTTGGGCGCGATCCGGGTGCACTGGCCCTGGTCGTGGCCTACGGCATGGTGGTCCGTCGCGTCGAACACGGCGTTGTGAAACGTCAAGAGATCGCCTGACGTGTCGCCCGGCGCGCCCGTGTCGATGATCCTGTCCGATGTCCCGTGCTCGATCACGTGGATCGTTCTCGGCCCGGCAATCCCCGATCCCGCCGAGGCGGCGATCGCGCCGAACACGACTGCCACCGCGGCGCCGACCGCCAACACCGCCCACCGCTTCGTCCGCATAGCTTTCCCCTCCCCGGCCGACTCCATCGTCCGATTCGCCTAGGGAACGACACCCAACCTTCGGCCGGTAGGCGCGCGGAGTCCAAACGGGGCGGACCGAGAAGGCCGTTCGGTCCAGCGATGTTGCGGATGCCCGCTGGTGGGACGCCGAGGCCGATGAACCGGTTCGGCCGTCAGCGGGCAAGGGGTCGCCACCACGGGGATGCTCGACGCGGCGGCGGTCATCGCCAAGTACCACAGCCCCGACGACCTGGAGGTCAGGATGTACGACAGCACACAACAGGACCTCGGGGTGGCGCTCATGGTCGTTCATCCATGTGCTCGGCGAGGTACTCCGCGTCGCTGCCGACTCCGGAGAGCAGGCCGGACTTGAACGTGTGCATCCAGTGCAGGCCGAGGAAGAAGAGCCCGGGCACCGGGCTGACGCCACGCTGCTGCAGCGGCCGTCCGTGAGCATCGATCACCGGGACTCGCAGCCAGCCGTAGTCGTAGTCGTAGCCGGTCGCCCAGATGATCGCCGCAACGTTCTCGCGCCGCAGGTCGAGCTCGTCGACCTCGGCGACCGTGGCAGGAAGAGCCGCCGGCGTGGTGGGCTCCTCCTCGGCGAGGTCCAGGTCCGGATTCGCGGCCGTGAGCTCACGAGCGGCGGCCAGGAAACCGGCGAACGCCGAGTCGGCCTCGTCGAGCACCTCGTTCGCGTTGCCCGCGACCGCCAATGAACCGTCCGACGCGCCGAGGACCCGCCCGAGCACCCTGACGCCGTCGGCGGCCATCTGGCGAACGTTGACGTCGTAGCCGCCGTTCACGCCGGTGACGACGGTCGACGGAGGCCACCGCCGCCCGGGGAAGCTGTCGATCGTCTGGGCGAAGCGGCCCATCCGGTCCAGCCACCAGTAGACGTCCCTGCCGCGGAACCGCCGTGGAACGCGCCGGTGGGTGGAGGCCGACAGGAAGACCGTCCGCCCGGCTCGGAGCAGCTCGTCGGCGATCTGGCAGCCGGATGCTCCGCTGCCGACCACGAGCACGGCGCCGTCGGGGAGATCTTCCGGGCGCCGGTAGCGCGTCGGATCGGTTTGCAGCACCGAGGGGGGCATGCCTTCGGCAAAGCCCGGGATCCGCGGTCGCTGGAACGGCCCGGTGGCGACGACGACGCGACGGGCGTGGATCGTTCCCTCCGGCACGGACAGCACGAATCCAACGTCCTCCGCATGCAGGTCGGTGACCTCCGTGTGCTCGCGAACCGGCGCACGAGTGCCTGCCGCATATGCTTCGACGAGGCCCAGGATCTCGCGCCAGTGCGCAAAGCCATCCGCGTCGTCCCCCGAGTACGCGAAGCCGGGCAGCTCAACCGACCAGTTCGGGAACTGGAAGCGCAGCGACT
>DATLUW010000192.1:0-2108 GCA_035577825.1 Actinomycetota bacterium
CCAGACTGCTCACCCTGCTCCGGACGGCAGCCGACTCGGTGACCATCTCCGAGTCGGTGGCGGGCATCAAGCTCCTGCCGCGGACGGTCGCCGATACGGTGACCCTGTCGGACTCGGTCGCCCGCCTGGTCACGCTGCTGCGAACGGCCAGCGATACGGTCACGGCATCCGACTCCGTGGCCCGTGTGGTCACGCTGCTACGGACCGCCTCGGACACGGTCAGCGTCGCCGATAGCGTTGCGCGGATCGTCAGCCTCGTCCGCACGGCGGCCGACAGCGTCACCATCACGGACTCCGTGGCGCGGCTGGTGTCGGTCTTCCGGACCGCTGCCGACAGCGTCGGGCTCACCGATAGCGTCGCTCGGGTCCTGACGCTCAACCGGACCAACGCCGACAACGTCACCATCTCCGAGTCGGTCGTCGCATCCAAGTCGGGCACCGTCGTCTCGCGCACGGTCGATGACACGGTCACGATCAGCGACTCGGTGGCGCGGACGCTCACCGACCTTCGGACCGCTGCGGACTCCGTGACCATCAGCGAGTCGGTAGCCCAGTCCAAGTCGACCGCGCGAACCCTGTCCGACTCGGTCAGCTTCGGCAACACCGTCGCCCGGGTGGTCGGGCTGCTGCGCTCGATCGCCGATGGGGTGTCGTTCGCCGACTCGGTGCTGGCCGACGTCAAGGACCGAGTCGCATCCGACACGGTCACCATCACCGACAGCGTCAGCGTGCTGGTCAACGGCCAGCCCCCGGCGGTGCTCGGCGGGAGCGGCGGCCGCTACGGCCTCCAGCGCCAGTTCGGGATCAACAGCCCGGAAGAAGCCGAGAGGCGTCGCCGACTGGCGGCGCTGCTCGAGGAGACCGAGCCCTACCTGCTCGACGACGAGGACGCCATCCTCGCCCTGTTACTCGCTGACGAGGACTGATATGCCCGAGCGCAAGGCGATGCCGAAGATCACGGCGATGCCCATCAAGGCCGAGCAGGTCGGCACGGCCAAGTGGCGCGTGCTGGCCATCCCGTTCGGCGGTCCATTCAAGGGCCGCGACATGGACGGCGAGTTCTTCTCGGCCAAGACCGACATCAAGCCGCACTGGTTCAGCGAGCGCCCGGTGCTGTGGCACCACGGCATCGATGAGACCAAGGACGAGCCCGATGACGCCATCGGCTACGAAGGCGACCTCGAGAAGGCGGCCGACGGCTGGTGGGCGGACATGTGGCTCGACCGCGGCAACCGCTACTGGCAACAGGTCAGCCGGATGCTCGCGGCCGGCAAGGTGTACGGCTCGTCGGGAGCCTTGGGCCATGTCGTCCGCAAGGCGCCCGACGGGGAGATCTTGGTGTGGCCGCACATCGAGCAGACCCTCACCACCACCCCCGCCAACCCCTTCTCGCGGGTCGTGCCCATCAAGGCGCTCGACCACTTCTCATCCGCCGGTATCACGGTCGACGAGGACACTCGTGGACTGTTCACCGAACCCGATCAGACCCCGGACCTGGGACCGACCCTGCCGCAAGGTGGCAAGGACCCGGCGGCGGCGCGGCTGGTCGTAGCCCGTATCCGTGTCGACGCGATGCTCCGGCGTCTCGACGACTGATTGCCCGTCCCCGCGCTCAACGGGCGGAGGACTGATCACTTGGGTAAGGAACTCGACGAGAGGGCGGAAGCCCTCCGAGCCGAGGTCATGGCTCTTGCAGAAGAGCTCCAGGACAAGGAAGACATGCCGGCTGACCGCATCGATGCGATCCAGACGGCCATCACCACCAAGTCGGCCGAGATCGACCGACTGGAGGCAGACCAGCGCGCCGCCAAGGTCGAGGAGCAGGTCAAGTCGCTCGATGACCGCATGAAGGCATTCGCCCGCGAGAAGGCTTCGGCCAAGGCGCAGGCGATCCTGCAGGGCGGCATCGGCTCCAACGCCTCGCCATCCGTCAAGAGCGTCGGCCCGTACAACGAGGTCAACTGGCTCTCGGCACTCGTCAACCGGCGCCAGGGTGACACCGACGCGCAGGAGTTCGTGAAGGCCGTGCTGGGCACGTCCGTCGCGACCGGCCTTGCCGTGGTGCCCAACAACTTCGTCTCTTCGCTGGTCAACGCACTGGCGCAGAA
>DATLUW010000193.1:0-3086 GCA_035577825.1 Actinomycetota bacterium
CGCGGCGTGCAGCGCGCCGGTCATCACGAAGTGCCCCGCCTCCAGGGTGACCCCGTACGGCGCGAGGGTGTTCGCGAGCCAGGCCAGCGCCGCGACCGGATCGCCCATCGCCGCGGCCCCCGCACCCGTCGCTTCCATCCCTCCGTTCTTCGAGATCATCATGCCGCACAGGCGCGGGTCCCAGCCGTCGACCGCCACCACTCGCGGCGAGACCACGATCGCGGCCGACGATGCGAGGTCGGCGACCGTGTCGGCGAGCTTGATGCGCCAGTCGACGATCCGGCTGTCCACGACCTCGATCGCCGCCGCGGCGCCTCGAATCGCGGCGGCGGCGGCGGCGGGCGTCACGCCGGGCCCGCGCAGGGGCCGGTCGAGGTACAGGGCGATCTCCGTCTCCGCCTTCGGCTGGATCAAGGCGCCCGCGTCGAGCGCGGCTCCGTCGGCGAACACCATGCTGGAGAGGATCGGCCCGTAGTCGGGCTGGTCGACCCCGAAGAGCTGCTGCATGGGCTTCGAGGTGAGCCCCAGCTTGTACCCGACGACCTCGCCGCCGTCGCCCCGGATCAGGGCGACAAGCGCCTGCTGGATGGCATAGGCCCCTTCGACCGTGAGCCCGGGTTCGCTGTCGGTGATCGGCGGGATGGGGGTACGGTCCCGGCGCGCGGCGTACAGCGCCTCGGCCCACTCGGCGGCGGCCCGCACGCTAGCGGCCCCGGGCCCGCGAGATCCGGTCGACCGAGATCGCCGCGATTAGGATCACGCCGGTGACGATGTCCTGCCAGAACGCCGACACGCCGGAGAGTCCGAGCCCGTCGCGGAGCGTTCCGATGAACATCACGCCGACGAGCGTGCCGACCACGCCGCCGGCCCCGCCGCTGAAGCTCGTGCCGCCGAGGAGGACCGCCGCGGCGGCCGACAGCTCGATCCCCGTCCCCGCGACCGGTGCGGCCGCGCCCAGACGGCCGGTCTGAATGATCCCGGCGAAGCCGGCGAGGAGCCCGGAGATGGCGTACACGGCCACGATGACGGCCCCCACGTGGATGCCGGACAGGCGCGCGGCCTCCCGGTTGCCCCCGACCGCATAGACCGCGCGTCCGAACCGCGTGAAATGCAGGACGAACAACGAGATCAGCAACACGCCGAGGATTTCGATCACCGACACCGAGATTCCGAAGACCTTGCCGTCCCCGACGGCGGCCACGGCCGCGGAGTCGACGGTCTTCGTGAAGCCCTGGCTCCAGACGAAGGTGATACCCCGGATCAGGCTCAGGCTGGCAAGGGTCACCACGAAGAACGAGAGCCCCGCGAAGCCGATGAGGGTCCCGTTCAACAGCCCGCCCAGCGCCATCGTGCAGAGCATCGTCAGGCCCATGGCGAGCCAGGGGTCGAAGTTCGCCCCGATCATGAACGCGAGCAGCACTCCGGCGAACGAGAGCATCGACCCCACGGAGAGGTCGAACCCCGCCGTGAGCAGCACGAAGGTGTTCCCGATCGACACCATGAACAGCACGGACATCGAGCGGACGATCAGGGTCATGTTGTCGATGGTGAGGAACCGGTCCTGGGTGAACGTGAAGATGGCCATCATCACGATGAGGGCGATCAGGACGCCGATGAACCGGCGGGAACCGCGGAACAACGCCAGGCCGATCCGGTACGCCAGGCCATGGTCGCTCTGCACCGGCGGGGGGGCGACGTGCTCCCAGGGCAGCTGATCCTCGGGGGCGCCAAACGGCGTTCCCGGGGCGGTCGAGGCGGGAGGCGCCGGCTGGTCCGTGGGCGCCTGGATCGTTCCGTCGGTGTCCGTTGGTTCGCTCATTGGCCCTGCCCGGTCGCGTAGTAGATCACACGCTCCTCCGTCGCTTCGCTTCGAGACAGCTCGGCGACCAGGCGTCCCCGGAACATCACGAGGAACCGGTCGCACACGCCGAGCAGGTCCGTGAGCTCCGACGAGCTCATCAGGATGCCCATCCCCGACGCGGCGAGCTCCGACAGCAGCCGATGGATCTCGGCCTTCGCCCCCACGTCGACGCCTCGAGTCGGCTCGTCCAGGAGCCAGATGCGCGGATCCACGGCCATCCACTTCCCGACGACGACCTTCTGCTGGTTCCCGCCCGAGAGCATGCTGACCGGCGTCTCCAGGCCCGCGGACTTGATCTGGAGGCGATCCACGTAGTTCCTGGCGAGGGTCCGTTCCTCGGCGCGGTTGACGATGAATCCCTGCATGATCCGGGCCTTGGCCGCCATCCCGAGGTTGTGCCGGAGCGTGAGCATCGGAACGAGCCCGGATCGCCGGCGATCCTCCGGAACCAGGGCCAGCCCGTGCTTGATGGCATCGCGCGGCTCCTTGATCCGCACCGGCCGGCCGTTCATGAGGATCTCGCCCTCCGCCTTGTGGTGCAGGCCGAACAGCATCCGCAACAGCTCGCTCCGTCCTGCCCCGACCAGCCCGGCCAGCCCGACGATCTCCCGGGCGTGCACGTCGAACGAGATGTCCTGCAGGTGATGCCCGTCGCCCAGGCCGCGGACGGCCAGCACGACTGGGCCTCGTTCCATCTCCTGCTTGCCGAAGTAGTCGACCAGCGGCCGGCCGACCATCATCCGGGTCACCCTGGCCTGGTCGGCCTCCCCGATCGGGAGGGTGTCCACCACCTTTCCGTCGCGGAGGACCGTGACCCGGTCGGCGACCGAGTAGATCTCGCGGAGCCGGTGGCTGATGAACACGACCGAGGTCCCGTTCGCGCGGAGCCGCCGGATGGTCCGGAACAACGCCTCCACCTGGTCCTCGGTGAGCGAGCTCGTCGCCTCGTCGAAGATCAGCAGGCGCGACTGCAGCGACAGCGACTGGGCGATCGACACCATCTGCTGGAGGTCGAGGGACAGCCGCCCGGCGTACGCCATCGGGTCGACGTCCAGCTCCAGCTGCGCCATCACCTCGGCAGCCTGCCGGCGGGCGCCCGGCCAGTCGATGCCCCATCCCCTCCGCGGGAGCCGGCCGAGGAGGATGTTCTCCGCGACCGTCAGGTCGGGGACGAGCGCGATCTCCTGCGCGGTCGCCGCGATGCCCGCGGCGATGGCCTGCGAGG
>DATLUW010000194.1:0-2738 GCA_035577825.1 Actinomycetota bacterium
CTCTCTGAGAGCGAGTCCGCACTGGATCCCGCGCGCCGAGCCGTCAAGCGTCGCCATGATGCCATCGCCGGTCATCTTGATCAGCTGGCCGCCGAACCCCTCGACGCATCGGTGCGCCAGCTCGTCGTGCGCGTCCAGGACCCCGCGCCACCGCTCGTCGCCGAACTCGCTTGCGAGCTCGGTCGAGCCGATGATGTCGCTGAATAGAACGGTGGCCAGCACCCGATCGGCTCGGCCATCGCGGCGCTCACCGGTTACGAACTCCTCGATCAGGTCCGCGAACAGGTCGCCGCTCTCGTGGAACAGCGCGGCGTCCGAGCCCTCGAGCTCCACCAGACGCGCGCCCTCGATGTGCTCGGCGAGGTACCGGCCGTGCTCGATCGGGACCAGCGCCAACTCCTTCCGATGCATAACCAAGGTTGGTACGTGGATCGCAGGCAGGACCGGTCGGGCGTCGATGCCGTAGAGGGCTCTCATTTGGGCCTGAAGCGCCCCGGGGCTGGTCATGGAGCGCTGGTATCTGGCATGCCAGCGGCGGAACCGTTCATCGCTGGCCCGGCTGGGGACGATCATCTTCGCCATGGCCTCCGTGCCCCACAGGTCGCTCATCACGGCGACCAGTTCATCCGCGACCTCTTGCGGTGTGCCGAACGGGTAGTCAGGGGCATACAGGTAACGAGCCGTGGTGTTGGCCAGGATCAGGCCTGACGTGCGCTCGGGATGGACGGCGGCGAACATCATTCCCATGGGGCCGGCGTCGAACAGCGCCACCACCGTGGCGACCTGCGACCCGGCGTGGTCCATTACCGCGACCGCCTCCTCGACGGAGGACTCCCACGGAGGGAGGGCCTGGAGAGGGACGGGATCGGACAAGCCGGTTCCTCGACGATCGAACCGGATCAGCCGGCAGAACGAGGCCAGCCGCATCGAGATCCGCACGAACGTCGGGTCCTCCCACTCGTTGTCCGGGTTGCTGAAGATCCCCGCCGCCACGAGGAGATCGGGTGGACCGTCTCCGAAGGTCTGGTAGGCGATGCGCTCGCCATCCAACGTCGCGTAGCGCGTCTCCGGCTGCACGGCCAAGAGGATAATCCGAGGCAGGGGCTTACGAGGGGCGGGGTTGACAACCCCCTTTGGCGGCACTGTTGCATTGGTCCTCGGCAGTCCCGTCAGCAGTTTTCGGACCAGGAGATCACGCGCTCCCCCTCAACTCCCAGCCTCAGCTAGGCGGGGTGGGGTGATGGTCTCATCTATGGATGAGCAGCCCGTGCAGCCGCTCGATCTCCTCTTGAACGGCGGGGTTTGAGTAAGGTGGCGAGGTCCCACCAGTTGTCCTCGTGGTACGGCGGGATCAGGTAGCAGGACTGACCGTCCCGCGAATTGCCGGAAGCGGGATTGGGCCTCTGACCTGTATGTCCTTCGGTGGGCGGTGGAGGATTTGAACCTCCGACCTCTTCCGTGTCAGAGACATCCGGCCCAACGCGCTGACCTGCATCTTTGCTGGTGGCTCGGCGGTTCTGAGTCACAGGAGTACCGCCGAGTACCGCCAAGATGAACTGGCTCCTTGACCTGGTGTTGACCAGATTGGCATCGCCGTTTGGCGTCGTTGAGCACCCCGCCGGACCGTCACTTGGGCCAAACGAGAGGTCCGCGAGACCCAGCATGCCTGCCGACTTCGTCGATCGCCACGACGGTGTGGGCTTGTTTGTGCGTCGATCCCCTAGCACGAGGGGGTTCCGGATGGTGATTCTTGGATCGGGACGGTCGGCGGGTCCCACGGTGACGCTCCCGCGCCGCTCGCCGCGGCGTCCCTGCAGCCACCTCACAGACATGGAACTCGCCGCTGTCAGCCGTTCATCCCTGGGCGAGCTCGATGAGGAGGGCGGCGAGTTCCCGCGGCCGGTTGCTGGGGACCATATGGGTCGTTTCGATCTCCCGGTAGCGCCATGCAGGCGAGTTCTTTGGCCCGGTCGGCAGCACGTTGAAGGGCGGCAGCTCCGATGTCGGTCTCTGGATCGAGCGTTGCCTTGATGTAGGTGCGGGTCTCCAGCTCCAGAACCCGGGGTACGCGGCGCAGGTCGCCTCCTCGCGGAGCGGGGAGATTTCGAGGGATCGGCGACCATCACGTCGGACACGGCCCTCGTCGGCGAGGCCCGGACCACGATGACGCAGTTCCTGCAAGGCCGGCAGAAGGCGCTGTACGCGCTGGCGGGCGGCACGATCACCAACGCGGGAACGCCGGCGAATGGAGCCGTGGCGCGGATGAATACGGCCGCCAGGCTGCTGCAGGCCTACACGCGGCTGGGGTTCCCGGTCGCCCTGGACACGGACGACCCTGCTCTCCGGCATGCTGTTCGGCCAGTTCCAGATCCCGGTGAACATGGGCGGCGACCTGCAGATCAGCACGATGTATCTCGTCGCCAGGAACACCTACACGTGCACGTCGCCGATCGGAACTCCCTGCGACGGCGGCCCGTACGACCCGCGCAGCAACCAGCCGCACCTGGAGCCCGTGTGCGACATCACCGGGGTGGCCGGGCTGCCGGGTGACCCCGTCGGGGACTGCCTGATCGCCAGCGCGATCAAGCGACTGGATGCCCTGTCGGGCCGGTACCGGCACTACTCCCAGGAGCTCGCCGACGGCGTGTACGTCGAGCAACTGCCCTGGATCGAGACCACGATGACGGCGCTCCCCGTCGTGGACCGGTTCGTTCGGACCGGAGCCTGACCCAGACCGC
>DATLUW010000195.1:0-2034 GCA_035577825.1 Actinomycetota bacterium
GAGCGGATCGGGGAACGCCTGACCCTAGCCGGCTGGGTCGACACGCGCCGTGACCACGGCGGTCTCGTTTTCGTCGACCTGCGCGACCACACCGGCGTCTGTCAGCTCGTGATCAACCCCGAGCATGCCGCTGATGCACACGGGGCCGCGCACGACCTCCGCAACGAGTTCGTGATCCAGGCCGAGGGCGAGCTGGTCGCGCGCGCGCCGGAAGCGGTCAACCCGAACCTGCCGACCGGCGCCGTCGAGCTCCAGGTCGATCGGCTCGAGGTCCTCTCGCGCTCGACTCCGCTGCCGTTCCAGCTCGACGAGGAACATGTCGACGAGACGCTGCGGCTCCGCTACCGCTGGCTCGACATGCGCCGCGAGCAGATGCAGCGGAACCTGCGCCTTTCCCACAGCGTCGTCCAGTCGATCCGCAAGACGATGGACGAGCGCGAGTTCGTCGACGTGTGGACGCCGAGCATGACCCGCGGGACGCCGGAAGGCGCGCGCGACTTCCTCGTGCCGGTGCGCCTCCAACCCGGCCGGTTCTTCGCGCTGGCACAGAGCCCGCAGCTCTTCAAGCAGCTCTGCATGATCGGCGGGATCGACCGCTACTACCAGATCGCCACCTGCTGGCGTGACGAGGATCTGCGGGCAGACCGCCAGTTCGAGTTCAGGCAGCTCGATCTGGAGATGGCATTCGTCGAGCGCGAGGACGTGCTCGATGTCCTGGAGGCGGCGGTCGTGAACGCATTCGCCGCGCTCGGCCGGGAGGCTCCGCCGCGGCCGTTTCCGCGACTCACGTACGACGAGGCGATTGCGAAGTACGGGACCGACAAGCCCGACCTCCGTTTCGGTCTCGAGATCCAGGACGCGACCCAGATCACGCGCGGCTCGGAGTTCGGCGTTTTCTCCGGGGCCAAGGCGGTGCGGTTCATCGTCGTTCCGCAGGAGTTCTCGCGCGCCGAGCTCGCACGGCTCGAGGAGATCGCGAAGGAGTGGGGGGCGAAGGGGCTCGCGTACATCGTCCACGGCGCCGACGGCGAGACGCGATCGCCGATCGCCAAGTTCCTGTCCGAACAGGAGCTCGCGGCCTTCGCGGCGCCGCCCGGATCGACCGTGCTGTTCGGGGCCGGTGAGCTCGCTCTGGTCGCCCGCGTGCTCGGGGGCCTGCGCCTGCACATCGCCCGCGACCTCGGGCTGGCCGAGACGGGTGCCGAGGCGTTCCACTGGGTGATCGACTTCCCGTTGTTCGAGCTCGACGAGGACACCGGGCACTGGACCTTCCTCCACCATCCGTTCACCGCGCCGATTCCGGGCGACGAGGACTTCGAGCCGGATCCCGGGGCGGCGAAGAGCCAGCACTACGACCTGATCTGGAACGGCTGGGAGCTCGGCTCCGGCTCGATCAGGATCCATCGCTCGGACATCCAGGCTGCCGTCTTCCGGACAATGGGGATGAGCGAGGAGGAGGCGAACGGCAAGTTCGGCTTCCTGCTCGAGGCACTCGAGATGGGAGCGCCTCCGCACGGCGGGTTCGCCATGGGCCTCGAGCGGTTCGTGGCGCTGATGGCGGGCGAGCCCGACATCCGCCAGATCGTCGCCTTCCCCAAGGTGTCGAGCGGGTCCGATCCGCTGACCGGCGCGCCGACTCCGATTCCCCCCGGCGTTCTCCGTGAGCTCGGCGTCGAGGTGATCGTGGAGGAAGAGCAGCAGTAGCCCGCCGGGGGGACCCTGTCGCGGCGGGCGGCTCTAGACTCCAGGAAATGTCGGAGGGCTTCGCGCCGAGATTCGCGATCGAAGCCGCGTTCCTCATCCTGCTCGGGGTCGGAGCCGGCTATGCCGATCTGCGGACCCCCGTTATCGTCGGGCTCGTCGCCGGCGGGTGGGTGGTCGTGGCGCTGATCGAGCTGTCGGTCTGGCGGTCGCAGACACGGCCCGCGGCCGAGTTCGTCCCGCTCCCCGCGACGGTCGACGATGAGCCGGGGGAGGCGTTCGACGACCAGCCGGACGTGTCGGCTCTCGACGACGATTACCCGCTTCGTGCCG
>DATLUW010000196.1:0-4844 GCA_035577825.1 Actinomycetota bacterium
GTCGAGGCCGCCGCACCGAGCACGTACGCGTGCCCGATGCATCCCGAGGTCACCGACACCGAGCCGAGCAGGTGCCCGAAGTGCGGCATGAACCTGGTGGCCGTCGAGGCCGCGGCACCGACCACGCAGACGCCGGCGCACGATGAGGCTTCTCCGGCCGGCGACCACGGCGACGGCCTCGAATGGGAGGACCAGATGCCGGAGATCAACCGTGCATCGGATCCCACCAACATGATCTGGCAGATCATCGACCGGGAGACCGGAGCCAAGAACGGCGCGATCACCTGGTCGTTCACCGTCGGCGATCGCGTGAAGATCCGCCTGGTCAACGAGATGGCCTCGGATCACCCGATGCACCACCCGTTCCACGTGCACGGGGCGGGCCGGTTCCTGATCCTGTCGCGGGACGGGCAGCCGGAGTCCAACCTCGTGTGGAAGGACACGGTGCTCGTCCGTTCCGGGGAGACCGTCGACATCCTCCTCGACGTCTCGAACCCCGGGCTGTGGATGGCCCACTGCCACATCGCCGAGCACATCCAGAGCGGGATGATGTTCAGCTTCAACGTCGCCCGGCGCGACCCCGCGGCGAAATCCGCGAACGCGACCCCGGCGCACGACCACGAGGAGACCGCATGACTTCCCCCGACGGGACCGAGCCATACGACGTCGTCGTGGTCGGCGGGAGCCAGGCCGGTCTCGCGATCGGGTCTCACCTCCGCAAGATGGGCGTGGGGTTCGTGATCCTCGAGGCCGGACCGGACGTCGGGCACGTCTGGAGATCCCGATGGGACTCCCTGAAGCTGTTCACGCCGGCCCAGTACAGCTCGCTTCCGGGGATGGCGTTCCCGGCGGCCAGGGACACGTACCCGTCCCGGGACGACGTCGCGGCGTACCTTCAGACCTACGCGTCAACGCTCGAGCTGCCGGTGCGAGCGGACACCAGGGTCACCTCGCTCCGCCGCGGCGGCGATGGATTCGTCGTCACCGCCGGGGAAGACGTCATTCCCACGAGGCAGGTGGTCGTGGCGACTGGCCCGTTCCAGGTCCCCTTCGTACCCCCCTTGGCGGCCGGGTTGGACGCGGCCGTCGAGCAGGTCCATAGCGCGAGATACCGGAACCCGGACCAGCTGCCCGAGGGCCGGGTGCTCGTGGTGGGTGGAGGCAACTCCGGTTTCCAGATCGCGGAGGAGCTCGCCGCGACCAGGCAGGTCGACCTCGCCGTGGGCACCAGCATGCCGGCGCTCCCCCAGCGCCTGATGGGCCGCGACCTCTTCTGGTGGCTCGTCCGTTTCGGGGTGATGAAGGCGAGCGTCGACTCGCGGATCGGCCGGCGGATGTCCGAGCGTGACGTGCTCATCGGCTCCAGCAAGAAGGGGCTCGTCCGAGCCGGTGTCTCCTTCCGGAACCGGCTGGAGCGCGCCGAGGGGCGTCGCGCCTTCTTCGCCGGCGGCGACCACGTGGACGTCGACGGGGTTGTCTGGGCGACCGGGTACCGACCGGACTTCTCCTGGATCGACGTCCCCGGAGTCACGGACGAGCGCGGCCGCGTCGTCCATCACCGAGGGGTGACGCAGGTGGAGGGCCTCATGTTCCTGGGCCTCCCCTGGCAGCACACCCGCGGATCGGCGCTCCTGGGCTTCGTGAAGGACGACGCCGCCTTTATCGCCGGGCGCATTCGCGCGCGGGCGAGCGGAGTGGCCGAGGGCTCGGGCCCCGAAGTCGAGCAGGACGAGTCCGAGCGCATTACGGCCTTCCCCGACCCGAGTTGACCGGCGGGGAGGTCGCGGAGGCCCCGCCGCATCCGGTCCGGGCGGCCGTCGTCTGGGGGTTCGTGATCGGCGGGCTCCAGGCCGTCTCGCCGTTCGTGTTCTGGTGGCTCGATCCGGCGACGGTGTACGCGATGGGCCTTGCCGTGATCGCGGCGGTCTACATCGGCTTCGCAGTGGCCGACGGACGCCGGAACGTCCTCCTGGTCGAGATCGGTGTCGCCGCGATCTTCGTGGTTCTGGCCGCGGTGGCGGTCACCGGGCCGGCATGGCTTCTCGTGCTCGGCTTTGTCGGCCATGGGCTCAAGGACCTGTGGCAGCACCGCCGCCGCTTCGTGGCCAAGACGCGCTGGTGGCCGCCGTTCTGCCTCGTCGTGGATTGGGTCGTTGGGTTGGCCATCGCGGTGGGAATCACCTTGGGGGTCCACTTCAATCGATAGTCCACCGTGCCCATCTGGCGTCATTCGCGCACGCTGGGGTATCTAAGCGATCTCCGGTTTGGAGCCCCCATGTGCACGCGGTGTCGAATTCGATCATGCGGCAAGTAGCGCGGACGATCTCGGTGCTCCTGGTACTCACAGCTGGCTTCGGTGCCTTGGTGCTGCAGACTCGAAAGGTCGATCTGCCGGACTGCACGGTCTTCAACGAGTTCCAGCCCTGTGGCCATCACACCGACTACCGCATCGGCCTAAGAGTCCACCATCCACTGCTTCACCCACAGGTTCTCCAGGAGGTCGTCGCGGGCAAACGGATCGTCACCTACCAGACGTTCCGCCTCCGCCTGGGACCCTGCCTCGAACGTGATAGTCCCGCCCGACCTGTCGGTGAACGGACCGCCCAGGTAGCCCCCGAGCCTCATCCCTTGCCAGTACGCGGCGTGCTCCGGGGCGACGGCGCGTACGCGGTTCGGATCGTCCTTCATCAGGTAGACGTAGAGGAACCGCATGCCTTCACCACCTTCTCCGCACACTGTGGCGTCCCGACCCCGAGCCTCACGCGCCGCCCTCACATTTTCATCGAGTACTCATCACGGCGGTGCCGCATCAGGGCGAGCATCGCGAGGACGGTCACGATGCAGTAGGCCCCGCACTGGGCGCTTGGCGTGACGCCGGTCCAGACGAGAAGCAGGAAGGGGATGACCGGGAGCACCATCGCTCCCGCCATCTCCACGGAGTTCCTTCGCCCCATGCCCCGGTACAGCATCCATCCGACCATGGGGAGGGTCATCCCCGCGGCCATCGCCAGGAGTGCCTGGGTCGGGTACTGGGTGATCACCTCGGGCCAGGTCTTCAGCCCCACGATGGACAGGAAGATGGCCCCAGTGGCGACCATCCCCACTGCCATCGCCGCGAGCATCTCCAGGAAGTGCCGCCAGAACGGCGGAATGTGCCTCCTGCTATGACGCGCCGTTGTCGATGTACTGGGACTCACCGCCTCCACGGCATGTCCGGACATCTGGTCCTCGTGTGTCCGTGACATCGCTCTTCACCCCTTCCCGGCCACATGGCCAGCGATCTTGGCGGTGAGGGTGGAAGAGGCTTGGCCATCGCCGTGCGAGCGCGTGAGGAAGGATGTCTGTCGGAAACCCTCACGCTCGCCCGACGGCATGCATCCCGGCTCCCTCCGGTCCCGCACTTGGTCGGTCCAGGCTGGGATTCCTTGGGCATACGAGACAGGGCCAATGGTCCCCTCCGCATCGGGCCGTGGGCTTCACCCGCTCCAGTTCCACGCTTCAGGCCGCGCCAGGCTGGTGCGAGAGCCCCGGAACCGTTGGGACGGGTGCGGCAGGCCAGACCGTTGATGGGGCCATGGAGGACAGGATGCGCACGGAGGCGGACGATCGCCAACTACCTCCCCGATGAGGAGGCCTTTCGGAGGGAGGTCCGGGAGTGGGTCGCCCGGACCTGCGCCGAACAGGGACTTCCCGAGAAGATCACGGATCCCGCGACGCTTCGGAAGATCGCCGCGATCCTGCTCGAAGGACGCGGTCACGGGACGGGGGCGACGATTCCCGCTTGCCGCCGAGGCGGCCACGATGGAGCGACCCTGAAGAGCGCTATTCGCGTAATCCGGTGACCATCCCTCGCACATCGGAGTTCACCCGCTACGCGGCCTGGAGAACCTTCCGACGGTGCTCTGATACCAGCGGGCTCCCCCGTGGGCCGTGGGCACAGCCTCTGCGTGAAAGCCGTGGCGATGGCCGCGAAGGTCGCCCCGATACGGCGCATCCAGTGGAGCGGACGACGGGATTCGAACCCGCGACCCCCACCTTGGCCAAGGTGTTCGCGGCCGGTTTCGCTACCTAGGCCGACACCCAGGAAAGTGGCTCTGACCTGCGGATTCGATTATCAATGGCTCTCATGATCGCTCGACGTTTCGCCGTCGTTCGCGGTACCTGTCGAGGGGATGCACGGCTGTCCTACCCGGTGCCCGGTCCCCGGGGCGGGTCCCTACCTTGCAAGGCGCTCTGCTCGGACCTTGATTCCCTTCAGCATTCGCCGTTCCATGGCGAAGTCTCCGAACTCCATGAGGATCAGATTGAAGAGGGCGAGACGCGGCTTGTTCCAGCGGTAGTCCTGCTTCATCCGCGTGACAAGGCGGGTTCGCTCATCGGGCAGCCCCATGAGCTCCCAGCTCCAAGTGCTGTCCGGCTCTTCATTCTCGTGCGGCCGATGCACCCAGAGCATCCACTCGTTGACCTCGAACGAGTCGACGATGTACGCGATCGCCAGTCCGTGAGACTCGTGGAACATGGGGATCTGGTCACCGACCTTGGTGTCCTGATGCTCGGTCAGGATCACGTCAGCAATGGGCTCACCGCCGTTATCGACTTGGTCATAGGTGTAGAACCCGGCGCGGCCGTAACCCAGCTGGACGATCCATGGCCATACGTCGCGCGGAGGGGCGTCGATGGTAATGGCGTTGAACTGCGCTTTGGCCACGACAGCATCGCCAGGCATCGGGCCCGCCACCTCTCCTCCGGTGGCTCCCCACTTCATGTGCCATGACCTCACCAGCGGTGTAGTTGCCCAGACCGGCACTGCGCTCAAGGTGTCAAGAAGCAAGCCAAGCCGTCTG
>DATLUW010000197.1:0-2188 GCA_035577825.1 Actinomycetota bacterium
TTCGCGGCGCAGCAGCCGGTCGGGCCGGGCGGCGACGCCTCGTTCGATGGGGTGCAGGTCCAGCTCACGCCGACGACGCTGTTCTGGCTCACGTCGTCGAACACCGGCTACGACCCGTCCACGGACAAGCTCTCGGCCGAGTGGTACTTCCGCGAGGGCGACTCGGCGTGGGTGGGGATGCCCGAGGTGTCGGGCGTGGTGGATCCGACGAGCGAACCCGGCGCGCCGGGGTTCTCCGGGCGGAACCTGGTCTCGCAGTCGATTCCGCCGCGGTGCCTCGGGACGGCCGACTACCGCGTCGAGCTGTACGTGAACGGTCACCTGGCCGGGTCGGCCGAGTCGACGGCGAACTTCGGCACGCTGGTGCCGTTCACCGACCGTTCCGTGAACCTCGAGGTGTGCCACCCGGCCGACTGGAAGCTGTCGAACTCGTCGCTGACGGGGTTCCGCGACGGCCTGCAGAACGCAGACAAGTCCCAGGGCGTCTGGCTGTTCCGCTACAACATGACGACGCTGCCTTCGGACGTGCAGCAGCTGCCGGCGGCCGAGGTCGCCGACAGGCTGCTGACGACGTCGGCCGCCGCGTCCGGGCTGTTCCCGGGGACGGTGACCGCGGGGCAGGCCCAGCACCAGCCGTTCCAGGGCCTGGACGGATCGACCGAGCGGGTGTTCTCGTACCCGGGCGGCGGCGTGGTCGAGGGCCTCGCGGGCATCGATCAGAACGACAAGGCGGTGTTCGTGGCGTTCGTCTACGGACCCAAGTCCGAGTTCACCTCGGCCGACGCCCAAAACGGCGGCCTCGTCAGCGTCGTGCAGTCGATCAGCGAATACCACCCCGGCGGCTGATCTCCTCGTATCAGGAGGAGAGATGTTCAGCGTTCCGACGGGCTGCGTGACGTCCTTCAGCGGGCCGCTCAGCGGTGCGTCGAGGCAGCTGGGTGACGGGCGTTGCGTCGACTGGGAGTTCGTCGACGCCAACACCGGATCGATGATCGAAGGCACGTTCGTCCACGCGTCCGGGTGAGCCCGGCGTCCTCGCGTTCTGACTTGGCAGCGCGGGTCAGCCCGGGAGGTTGCAGAGGTACTCGCCGGAGTTCGTGGCGGCCCGGAGCTGGGTTCCGTCGGCGTCGAATGCGAGCTGCCAGGCGCGGTCCGCCTCGGCCGGAAGGCGACGGCAGGCCTGAGTCCAGTTGGCGCCGCCGTTCGTGGTCACGAACACGTCGCGCCCGCCGTCGAGCGCCATCTGCGAGGGGTCGGTCGGCGACATCGCGAGCGCACCGCACGCTGCGGGGGATCCCAGGACCGGGTGCCAGGTCGCCGCGCCGTCCGTGCTGCGGAACACGCCGTGCGGACCGCCGCACGCCGTCGCGAACAGCCTCGAGGGGTCGGACGGGTCGATCACCATCGATTGCACCCGCGACGGCAGCCCGTGATCCGAGGCGACCCAGATCGTGCCGCCGTTCGTCGACTCCATCAGCCGCGGGTGATTAGGCCCCAGGTAGGGGCTGGGGACCGAGAAGACGTGGTTCGCGTCGACCGGGTCGACGAACAGAGGTCCGCCGGGACCGCTCGAGTGGGTCCACGTCGCGCCGCCGTCCTCCGAGCGGAACGTGACCCCGACGTAGATGCCGCCCGGGCCCTGGTAGAAGACCTCGTTCAGGTAGAGCCGCTGCGGGTCGGACGGCGCCGCGGCGATGGACGAGTCCTCCTCGTCATCGGTCGGATGACGGATCTCGGTCCACGAGTCGCCTCGGTCGACGGTTCGGTCGATGTGACTGCCCTGGTCGATGTAGAGGGTCGAGGGAACGCCCGGCTCGAGCGCCATGCGAATCTCGTCGCCGCCGCCCATGGGCTCCCACGGGATGTGCTCGAACGTCCACGTCTCGCCACCGTCCGTCGACGCCCACAGCGTGCCGTACCGCGCGAGGTACACGACGCCGGGGTCGTTCGGATCCACTGCCAGCGTTTCGAAACCCATCCCCGGCAGCCATTTCGGTTCGGAGGTCCACGTGTCGCCCCCGTCGATGCTCTCGAGGATGTCCGTCACCCAGCCGTCCTGGAAGCTCTCCGCGAACACGGTCCCGTCCGCAGCCAGGGCGACGGGTTCGGCGACGGACGTCGGGTCGAGAGGCGGGAGCTCCTGCCAGTGGTCGCCCCGGTCGTCGCTCCTGAGGGAGACGAGTCCCGG
>DATLUW010000198.1:0-2303 GCA_035577825.1 Actinomycetota bacterium
CGAGGCGGTCGCGCCCGAGCTCGGCACGCTGGCGGACTTCGAGGCGCTCGTCGCGACCTGCCAAGAGCACGGCGTCGAGATCGCGATGGACATCGCGCTGCAGTGCTCGCCCGACCACCCGTGGCTGAAGGAGCACCCCGAATGGTTCCACCGGCGCCCCGACGGAACGCTCAAGTACGCCGAGAACCCGCCCAAGCGCTACCAGGACATCTACAACGTCAACTTCGACAGCCCGGACTGGCAGGGGCTGTGGACGGCGCTCCGCGACGTCGTCCTCTACTGGGTCTCGCACGGCGTGCAGGCGTTCCGGGTCGACAATCCGCACACGAAGCCGCTCGCGTTCTGGGAGTGGCTGATCCACGAGGTGCGCGCCGTCGATCCCGACGTTTTGTTCCTCTCCGAGGCGTTTACGAGACAGGCGATGATGCAGGCGCTGGCGAAGGCGGGCTTCAGCCAGTCCTACACGTACTTCACCTGGAAGAACACGAAGGCGGAGCTGATCGAGTACATGAGCGAGCTGATCCATTCGGAGCTTCCGCAGTTCTTCCGGCCGAACTTCTTCACGAATACGCCGGACATCCTCCACGAGTACCTCCAGCAGGGCGGCCGCCCCGCATTCGAGGCGCGGCTCGTGCTCGCGGCGACGCTGTCGCCGAGCTACGGGATCTACTCGGGCTTCGAGCACTTCGAGAACGTGCCCGTGCGCCCGGGGAGCGAGGAGTACCTCGACTCCGAGAAGTACGAGCTGAAGCACCGGAAGCTCGACGGCCCGCTGCTGCCGCTGGCGGCGAGGCTGAACGCGATCCGGCGCGCGAACCCGGCGCTCCAGCGCCTCGAGCGGCTGGACTTCCTCGACACGGAGAACGACCGGCTGATCGCCTACGTGCGCCGCGATCCGCGCGGGGAGGGCAGCCCACTCATCGTCTGCGTGAACCTCGATCCCGGCTCGGCCCAGGAGGGCGTCGCCGTCGTCCCCGTGTCGCTCGGCCTCCCGCCCGCCTTCGCGGCGACCGAGCTGCTCGGCGAGCGGGAGTTCCACTGGCGAAGCGGCCGCAACTTCCTCCGGCTCGATCCGGGCCAGTCGCACATCCTGCGTGTGGAGACCAGATGAGCGAACCAGGGCATTGGTTCGAATCCGACCCGCTCTGGTTCAAGCGGGCGGTCTTCTACGAGATCCACATCCGCGGCTTCTTCGACGGGAACGACGACGGCGCCGGTGACTTCCGAGGACTGATCGACAAGCTCGACTACCTCCAGTGGCTGGGGATCGACTGCATCTGGCTGCTGCCCATGTACGCGAGCCCGCTGCGCGACGGCGGCTACGACATCGCCGACTTCTTCACGATCCACCCCGACTACGGCACCGTCGAGGACTTCCGGGCGTTCGTCGAGGCCGCGCACCAGCGCGGGATGCGTGTGATCGCCGACCTGGTGATGAACCACACGTCGAACGACCACCCGTGGTTCCAGGAGTCGCGCTCGAGCCCGGACTCGCCGAAGCGCGACTGGTACGTCTGGTCGGACGCCGACGACCGGTGGCCCGAGGCCCGGGTCATCTTCATCGACACCGAGCCCTCGAACTGGACGTGGGATCCGGTCGCGGGGCAGTACTACTGGCACCGCTTCTTCGCCCACCAGCCCGACCTGAACTTCGACAACCCCGAGGTGCAGGAGGCGATGCTCAACGTCCTCCGCTTCTGGCTCGACCTCGGGATCGACGGGTTCCGCCTCGATGCGGTCCCGTATCTCTACGAGCGCGACGGGACGAACGGCGAGAACCTGCCCGAGACGCACGAGTACCTCAAGCGCGTGCGGGCCGAGGTCGACGCCCGCTACCCCGACCGCGTCCTGCTCGCCGAGGCGAACCAGTGGCCCGAGGACGTCGTCCACTACTTCGGCGACGGGGACGAGTGCCACATGGCGTTCCACTTCCCGGTGATGCCCCGCATGTTCATGGGCGTTCGCAGGGAGGAGGCCAGGCCGATCATCGAGATCCTCGACCGCACTCCTGCGATTCCGGACAACGTGCAGTGGGGACTGTTCCTCCGGAACCACGACGAGCTGACGCTCGAGATGGTCACCGACGAGGAACGCGACTACATGTACGCGGAGTACGCAAAGGACCCCCGCATGAAGCTCAACCTCGGCATCCGCCGCAGGCTGGCGCCTCTGCTCGACAACGGTCGCGACGAGATCGAGCTCATGCACGCAATCCTGTTCTCGCTGCCCGGCGCGCCGGTGCTGTACTACGGAGACGAGATCGGCATGGGGGACAACGTGTACCTCGGCGACCGGGACGGAGT
>DATLUW010000199.1:0-2257 GCA_035577825.1 Actinomycetota bacterium
CTATGGTCATGGTCACGGCGATCGACGCGGCCAGCCTCCCTCCCGCCGAGGGGTCGGCGACCGTCGGCGGGTAGCTGGACAGCGGCGGCGATCCCGCCCGGATCGCCCGTCACCCAGCCTTCGTAGAATCGGATGCAGATGGCCGCCGAACCGAACGTTCTGCTGCTCTGGGGCGAGGACCCCTTCCTGCTCCGCGAGGCCGCGACCGAATCGCTGCACGGCGTGCACCCCGCCGAGGTCGATGGCGACGAGTGGGTGGGGGGCGAGACATCTGACCTGGCCACGCCGTCGCTGTTCGGCGAGGAGCGGGCTTTGCTCGTCAACGGCTGCCGCCACCTGAACGAGGCGGCCTCCCGCGAGCTCGCGGCCTACCTGGCCTCGCCGGCTCCGGATGCCCGACTGGTGCTGCTCTGCCAGGTCGCCGAACGGGGCAAGCCGCCGGCGGCCCTGCTGAAGCAGGTGCAGCCGGTCGGGAAGGTCGTGCAGGTGGCGGTGGCCCGCAAGGACCTGCCCTCGTGGCTCGTGTCCCGCGGCGAGCGCCACGGCGCCAAGATGGCCCCCGACGCAGCTCGTGCCATGGTCGAGGTCCTCGGGGAACAGCCGGCCGCTCTGGATGCAGGGCTCGAGCAGCTCGCGAGGGCGTTCGGCGGCGGCCGGATCACGCGCGAGCAGGTCGAGTCGCAGTTCCGTGGGCTCGGCGAGCAGAAAGTCTGGGATCTCTGCGACCGCCTGTTCGAACGCGATGCCGCGCGGGCCGTGCGCTCGCTGCGCTCGCTGCTCGAGGCGCGAGAGGAGCCGCTCATGATCCTGGGCGGCGTGTCCTCTCGCGTCCGCGATCTCATCCGCGTGAAGGCCCTTCCAGATCGGACCTCGCCGGCGGAGGCGGCCAAGGAGGCCGGGCTGCGGTTCGACTGGCAGGTCCGCCGCTACCGCGAGCAGGCCCGCCGGTTCACGATGGCGGAGCTCGTCGCCATCCACGCGCGCATCGCGCAGGCCGACCGCGAGCTGAAGAGCGGGGCCACCGGCGACGTCGTGCTGCCGGTGGTGGTCACCGAGATCGCGTCACCCGCCTGACGGCGCCGGACGCGCAGAAAGACACCCGGCGGTTCTGGACTTTGGGGTGCGGGGTTCGGCTACTCGGCCGAGGCGCGGGCGAGCGTCCTCGCCAGGCGGGACTTGCGGCGGGCGGCGGTGCGCTTGTGGAGCACGCCGCGCGACGCGGCCTTGTCCAGCGCACGGGAGGCCTCGCGAACGCGTTCGGTCGCGGTGTCCACGTCGCCCGACGCGGCGGCGCCCCGAACCTTCTTCGCCGAGGTCTTCAGCGACGTCCGGACGGCCTTGTTCCGCTCGTGGGCGCGCTCGTTCTGGAGGTTGCGCTTCTTCTGCTGCTTGATGTTCGCCATGAGCCGACCGAGTGTACCAGCGGCCCTCCAAGCCCCCGGCTGACCAGGCACGAAGCGACGGAACCGCGCGTTCCCGCCCGTACGATATGGGCGCATCGGGGACCGGCCCCGAGCGGCGCCGACCCATGACCGACCCGAACCTGATCCGCAACTTCTGCATCGTGGCGCACATCGACCACGGGAAGTCCACTCTGGCCGACCGCCTGATCGAGCTCACCCACGCCGTCGCCGAGCGCGACATGCGCGAGCAGTACCTCGACCGGATGGACCTCGAGCGCGAACGAGGCATCACCATCAAGTCGGCGGCCGTCCGCCTTCAGTACGAGCACCTCGGCCGAACCCACGTCCTCAACCTGATCGACACGCCCGGCCACGTCGACTTCACGTACGAGGTCTCGCGCTCGCTCGCCGCCTGCGAGGGAGCGATCCTGCTGGTCGACGCCGCCCAGGGCATCGAGGCCCAGACGCTCGCGAACTACCACCTCATCCAGGAGGCCGGCCTCACCGTCATCCCGGTGGTCAACAAAGTCGATCTCCCCGCGGCCGATCCGGAGACGACGGCGAAGGAGCTGGCCGATCTGGTCGGCCAGTCGCCCGAGGACGTCCTCCCCGTCTCCGCGAAGTCCGGCCTCGGCGTCGAGGACCTCCTCGCCGCCATCGTCGAGAGGATCCCCCCGCCCCACGGCAATCCCGACCGGCCGCTGCGCGCGCTGATCTTCGATTCGGCCTACGACGCCTACCGCGGCGTGATCGTGTACGTGCGGGTGTTCGACGGAACCCTCCGGTCGCGTTCGAAGGTCAGGTTCATGGCGACCCGCTCAGAGGTCGAGTGCGAGGAGGCCGGGATCCTCGCG
>DATLUW010000200.1:0-2568 GCA_035577825.1 Actinomycetota bacterium
GAATCGAGTCGCTCGTGCCGGGCTACGCGCCGGTGGTCGGCGTCGACGTCAAGGAGGACTGGCGGGGGACCGACCTCGCCCTCCACGCGGCCGCCGTGCTCCGGGACCGCAGGACCGTGCTCGCCGACCTCCTCGAGCGCGACCCGACCGATGTCGTGTTCGCGGTCCTCGAGACGCCCGACCGGCTGCACCATGCCTACTACCGTTACCTCGACCCAGAGGACGCCATGTCGAAGGCGGCGTCCGGACGGCTGGTCCGCCAGGCGGCCTCGACGGCATTCGCGGAGCTCGACACGGTGGTCGGGCTGCTCGACGACTACGCGGGTCCTGATGGCGTGGCGATCGTCTGCTCCGACCACGGTGCGACAGGCTGGGACGGCTACCTGAACGGCAACGCCCTGATGGAGCAGGCCGGGCTCCTGCAGATGCATGCCAGGGGGAAGGCCGTCCGGAACGTGAGCGGCGGGTGGCTCGGGCGAACGGCGACCCGGATGCTGCCGCGGCGGACCGCCTATCGGCTCCGGCGGCGCACGGCAGCGCTCATCGACTGGCCGGCCACGAAGGCATACGCCGCCCGGCTGGGCACCCAGGGGTTCATGGTCAACGCTCAGGGAGTGGAGGACCGGGGCTCAGTGCCCGCCGACCAGACGTCCGAGGTCGTGGAGCGGATCCGCGCGGCGCTCGAAGGGGCCCGGACGCCCGCGGGGGCGCCGTTCGCCGCCTCGATCAGGGTGCGCGACGAGGTCTACCAGGGACCGCTCGCCGGGGAGGCCCCCGATGTCCTGGTCGAATCCGACGGGTGGCACTGGGAGATCTCGGATCGTGTCGGAGCGCCCCGGCTGTTCGAGGACTTCTCCGGGCTTCCGCTCGGGTGCCACCATCCGGACGGCGTCTACGCCCTGCGGGCGCGGGGCGTCGGCCATCGCACGGACGTGGCCGCCGACATCGCCGACGTCACCCCGACGCTGTTGTACGCGGCCGGGGCATCCGTCCCCGAGGGCCTCGACGGCCGCGCGCGGACGGAGCTGTTCGGCAGCGACGCCCGCCCGCTCGTGCAGGCGGCGCTCCCGCTCACGGCGACTCCGACGGAGTCGGACGAATCGCCGTATACCGAGGAGGAGGAGGCCCAGATCGTGAAGTACCTGACCGACCTGGGCTATCTCGGCTGAGCGTCAGGGAACGTCGCGGCGCGACAGGCCGGCGCGGAGCAGGTCCCGGGTTCCCACGCGGCGCGCGACTCCGGAGGCCCGGCTCCCCGGGGAGCTTCGGACGTCCACCTCGTCGTAGCCGACGTCCCGCAGCATGCGGCGAACAGCGGGCACCGAGGGCACGAACCAGTTCCAGCCGCTGCGGGTGAGGTCGTCGGCGTTTCCCCCGACCGTGTGGGCGGGGCCCTCGTACCGCACGGTCTCGCGGGATGACCGTGTGACCGCGGTCTCGAGCAGCACCCAGCCGCCTTCGCGGAGCGCGTCGTAGGTGAGCCGTAGCGCGAGGACCGGATCGCTGACGTGGTACAGCACGCCCGCGAACAGCACGAGGTCGAACCCTTCGAGGAACTCGTCATCGCCGAGGTCGAACAGCGACAGGTGCCGGACGTCGAGGTTCTCGACCGCGAACGAATCCCGTAGGAACGCCACGCAGTCGACGTACTTCCGGACCTCCTCGATCGCGACGACACTGGCGCCCATCGCCGCCAGCAGCAGGCTCGTCCCGCCGGTCCAGCACCCGATGTCGAGCACGCGCCGCCCGGAGAGGTCCAGCCCGATCGCGCCGAACCGGTCGACGAAGCTCGCGAGCAGCGTCACGTGGCGCGACCCCATCTGCCCGGCCAGCCGGAACGCCCCGAAGTCGTGGTCGTGGCCCCAGGTGAACCGGATGGACAGGTCGCGCTGGGCCGCCGGGTCCCGGTACCCCTCCATGTGGTGATCCCGCATCGCCAGGAACGACCGGATGCGCTCCTCGAACCGCTCCGGGGAGATGCCGACGAGATGATCGGTCGTGTACCTCGACATGAGGGCCGACAGGGCGGCTGCCGAAGGCAGCCGTGCCGACCGGTCGAGCCGGGCCGCGACCCGCGACCGGACGCGCTTGGGGGCGGGCGAGCCGCCGGAGGCCCGGGCCGTCACCGCGAACCGTCCGGCCGCCGGGGCGCGCCGTACGCCCGTTGTGGCGACCGCGGCCGTCGGGGACACTGCTCCGCATGGAGCGGCGCAACGCCCGGGCATCGGCGACGCGGGGGGATCGGTTCGGTCGCCCCCGTGTGTTCGTGAACGGCAGCCCGTTGTGGCCGCCGGTCACCGGCGTGCAGCGGGTGGCGCGGGGGCTCGCCGAGCGGTTGCTCGCCGAAGCGGCCCCCAACGAGGTCCGCATCGCGGGTCCGCCGCTCGGCTTCGGGGGGACTCGCGAACGGTTCCCGGGCGGCAGGGCCGCCCGGTTGGCCTGGGAGCAGACGGTACTGCCGGCGATCGCTCACGGCTCGCATGTGGTGAATCTCGGGAACCTCGCTCCGCTCGCGTCGCACTCGACGCTCGTGCTGACGTACGACCTACACACGCTCCACGCGCCGCG
>DATLUW010000201.1:0-2765 GCA_035577825.1 Actinomycetota bacterium
CCGGTCGAAGTACGTGTGGTTCGGGACCACGCGGCCGTTCGACGCGTTCACGTTCATCTTCCGCGCGACGCCGCACGGGCTGTTCCAGGTGCACGCGTATCCGTTCGACGCGCGGACGTCGACGTTCATCGTCGAGTGCAACCAGGCGACGTGGGAACGGGCGGGACTCGAGGACGCCTCGGAGGAGGACTCGATCGCGTTCTGCGAAGAGCTGTTTGCGCCGGAGCTCGGCGGGCACCGGCTGCTGTCGAACCGGTCGCTCTGGATGTCGTTCGTCACGCTGCGGTGCGAGTCGTGGCACAACGGGAACGTCGTGCTCCTCGGGGACGCCGCGCACACCGCGCACTTCACGATCGGGAGCGGGACGAAGCTCGCGATGGAGGACGCGATCTCGCTGGCGAACGCGCTGGACGTCCACGCGTCGTCGTCGCTCGGGGCCGCGCTCACGCAGTACGAGCTCGAGCGCCAGCCGGTGGTCGAACGGTTCCAGGAGGCCGCGCGGGAGAGCTCACGGTACTTCGAGGACGTCATCCGGTACGCGTCGTTCGATCCGCTGCCGTTCGCCTTCCAGCTGCTGACCCGGAGCGGACGGATCACGCACCTCGAGCTCGAGAAGCGGGACCCGGGGTTCGTGGCGGAGGTGGACCGGTGGTTCGCGCGTCGGGCGTCCGGCGTGGATGCCGTGCAGCGGGCGCCGAGGCCGGAGCGGACGTCGCGCATCCCGCTGGCGACCCCGCCGGCGCCGCTGCTCGCGCCGCTGGACCTGGCGGGCGTCCGCATCGAGAACCGGGTGGTGCTGCGGGCGTCCGCCGAGGGTCCGATGGCGCCGGCCGTGGGCGAGGCGCTGGCCGAGGCGCCCGGGCTGGTGCTGACGCCGTTCGTCGCGGTGAACGTCCAGGGGCGCGTCACGCCGGAGACGCCGGTCGCGGACGACCTGACCGAGTTCGTCCCGGGGGTCGCGAACGCGCCCGTGTGCGTCGTGCTCGGGCACGCGGGGCGGCGGGGGGCGGTCCGTCCACGCCGCGAGGGCGCTGCGCGCCCGTTGCGCGGGGCCGCCACCTGGGACCTGGTGTCCGCAAGCGCGCTGCCCTGGGGACCCCGCGCGGCCGTTCCCGCCGAGCTCGACCGCGAGGGCATGGAGCGCGTGATCGAGGACTTCGCGGCAGGCGCCCGGCGAGCGGCGTGGGCCGGCGCGGGCGCGCTGCTGCTCGAGGCCTCCCGCGGGTCCCTGCTGGCGTCGTTCCTCTCGCCCCTGTCGAACCGCCGCGGGGACGCGTTCGGCGGCGACATGGCCGGGCGGTTGCGGTTCCCGTTGGAGGTGCTGGCGGCGGTGCGGGAGGAGTGGGAGGGACCGCTCGGCGTCCGCTACTCCGCCACCGATTGGGCGGCCGGCGGCCTCGGCCGATCGGACTCGCTGTCGGTGGCGCAGGCCCTCCACGCGGCGGGGGCCGACTTCCTCGACGTCGTGGCAGGCGGCACGGTCGCCGAGCAGCGGCCGGTGTACGGCCGGTTCTTCCTGGTGCCCTACAGCGACGTCGTCCGCAACGAGATCGGCATCCCGACGATGACGAGCGGCAACCTCACCACCGCCGACGAAGCGAACACGATCCTTGCCGCCGGCCGCGCCGACCTCGTCGTCCTCGAACCGGCCCCCCGACACGTCGTGCGCGACGGCGCGGCCTGACCGACAGTGACCGCTCGAGGGCCGGCGCCTCGCGGCGCCGGCCCTCGAATCCCGAACCACGACCATCAGTGCCGCGGCACGGCCCAGCACCGGTTGCGCAGCCGCTCGAACCGTGCCTCGAGCCTTCGAATCCGAGCGGGGTCGTTCGCCTTCACGATGTGCTCGGCCGTGTGCGCGATCGCCTTCAGGTTGCAGGGCTGCGCGTCGGCTCGGGCCGCACCCCCCGGGAGGGTCACCACCGCCGCGACCAGGAATGCCACCAGCTTCCGCTTCATCCGGTCCTCCTTCCCGCTCGCGGTCAGGCGAGCGTCACCGAGACACGGCGGATCTCGCCCTGCCATGCGCCGAGTGGGTGGTAGTAGGTGACGGTGATGACCCGGCCCTGCTGCCGGACTAGGTCGGGGTGCTCCATCCCCGCGTAGTCGAACGTCCCCGCCGGCACGTCCCTGCCGGTGAACAGGGTCGTCGGCGCGGACCACGGACCCGTCGGCGAGGGCGCCGTCCGGATCTCGATCCGGTTCGAGAGCGCAAGGTTGTAGGTGGCGAGGTACTGCCCGAGGAAGCGGTTCCACGACACGGACACGTCACCCGATGGCCCGGGCAGGACGAACGCCGCCGAGGCGGCGTCCGTCGACCAGCCGTCGCCGTCCCAGTACCGCCACGCCGACGCGTCGGTCAGCGATGCGAGCGGCGCGCGGGCAACTTTGCACGAGAACTGCATCCATCCGGAGCGCTCGCTCGCGAAGGCGAACACCCACTGCCCCACTCGAACCGGGTGGCCGAACGCCACCCCGGGCATCTCCAGCTCGCGGGTGGCGACCCGGTCTCCGACCGCCACCGTGGCGATGCCCCAGCCGAGCGGCTCGTAGTCGAGCGGTCCCGCCACGTGGTACCGCGCGTAGAACACCGCGGCCGTCGAGCGCCCCGTCCGGACCCCGCTCATGGGCCACACCGCGATGCGGTCGTCGCCGGCGTGCCAAGCCGCACGCTCGGCGGGCGTGAGCGGGATGAACTCGGCCCCGAGCTCCTCACTGGGTCCGGCCGCCCGGCCCAGCCCGGCGGAGTTCGACGCGCAGACCGG
>DATLUW010000202.1:0-5772 GCA_035577825.1 Actinomycetota bacterium
CCCGTCGAACGTGGCGTCCGTCTCGCCCTCGAGGATCAGGTACGTCTCCTCGAGCGGGTGGTCGTGCGGCCCGGCCACGCCGTCGGGTTCGTACTGCACCATGAACATCGTGCAGAGCTGCGCCCCGAGGTCCGGGTCGACCATCATCTTCACGGTGATCCCGCTGTACACGAGCAGGGCGGTTCGCATGCTCGCGGACAGCGCCAGCAGATCCTGCGACTGCTTCGCAGCGTCCATGTTCGCCGGCTCGATGTGGCCGAACGACCGCGTCCGCGGGTCGCGCGGGTCGATCGGCACGGGGTCCCGCTCCGCGAACGCCGGCACGAAGTACGTGTCCATGTCGTGGGCGGGGCGCGGCTGCGGGGCGTTCATCGACGCCATCCGGAGGCGTTCGTCGCCCTCGTTGCGGAGGGCGTGCGTGACGCCGACCGGGAGGTGCGCATAGTCGCCGGGCCGCATCCGGACGGCTGCGTCGGGCGTCGACAGCACCAGCTCGCCCTCGAGGATGAACAGGGCCTCCTCGTACGAATGGACGTGCGGGTCGAGATGGCCGCGCGGGTCCATCTCGCTGATGCCGAACCCCGTGTGCACCGCGCCGGCCGCCTCGTCCACGACCGTCCACCGCCGGAACCCGGACGCGTGCGGCTCGAACACCGGCGCCAGGCCGAACGTGGCCTCGTTCGCGTGGCGCACGACGTGGCGGGGGCTCATGCCTCGGAGCCCTCGGCGTCCGCCGCTGCCGCGGCCTCGGCCTGGCGCTTCACGAGCTCCTCCCGGAGGTACTGGCTGGAGGCCTCGACGCGGGCGCGGGCGCCGTCCCAGTCGCCGGTCAGCTTCCCGCCGCGCTTGTGGACCTGCCCGGCGACGATCACGGTGTCCACGTTCGCGGTGTCGGCGGACAGGACGACCGTCGAGTACGGGTCGATGATCGGCGCCGTGCCCGGCCCCCGACCGTCGATGATCACGACATCGGCCTGCTTGCCCGGCGTGAGGGACCCGGTGCGGTCCTCGAGCCCGACGACGTGCGCGCCGTCGAGCGTCGCCATCTTCAGCATGTCCCTCGCCGTCAGCGTGTCGGCGGGGAGCGGCTCCTCGCTCGCCCACACCGAGTCGTTGCTCCGCCACCGTTCGGCCGCGAAGGCGCACCGCATCTCGGTGAACATGTCCCCGGGAACGGTGGTGACGACGTCGATCGACAGGCTCGGCCGCAGGCCGTACGACCGGGCCTTCGCGACGGGCGGCCAGCCGTGGCCCATCTGCATCTCGACCTGGGGCGCGATGGAGACGGTGCCCTTCGTCTTCGCGACGAGCTCCCACTCCTCGTCGGAGAAGTAGCAGCTGTGGATGTAGGTGGTGTCCGGCCCGAGGAGGTCGAGCCCCTCGAGCTGCTTCACCATCGACCACTTGCCGGCGAGCTTGCCCATGGCGATGTGGACCGTGATCGGGATGCCGAGGTCGCGGGCCATGCCCCACTCCTGCCGCACCACGTCGTCCTGGCAGAACCCCGGCCCGCGCGTGGCGAGCGCCATCGTGATCAGGCCGTCGTCGCTCGAGAAGTACGTGTTCCGGATCCGTTCGACGTCCTCGCGCGGGATGACGATCGAGCTGTTGAACCAGTAGTCCGCGAGCGACGTGTTCGCGCTGCCGTACGCGTACACCGCGCGGATGCCCGACTGCTGCAGGCCGTGGACGCCGGCGTCCGGATGGTCGGGCGTGTTGTTGATGTGCGACCAGTCGAGGAGCGTCGTGATGCCGGCGTTGATGCACTCGAGCGCCCCGGCCAGGTTGCTGGCCTCGACGTCCTCCGGGCGATACAGCGGCGCGAAGCTGTCGAGCACCTCGACGAAGTAGTCGTCGAGCGTGGCGTTCGGCGCGCACGAGCGGATCGCCGTCTCCCAGGTGTGGCGGTGGCTGTCGACGAACCCCGGGATCACGATGGAGCCGGCGGCGTCGATGACGTCGGCGTCCGCCGAGAGGTCCGTGCCCACTGCGGCGATGCGGTCGTCCTCGATCAGGACGTCGCCGCCCGGGATGTCCCCCAGCTCCGGATCCACCGTGAGCACGTGACCACCGCGGATCAGGATCCGATCGGTCATGGCGTTCCTCCTCGCACCCGTGGCCCCCGTCGACGCGTGACGGCGCTGCTGTCGCTGCCCTGCTGCTAGTCCATGGCCTCGCGAACCCGGGTCACGATGCCGTCCACGGACGGGATCGCGAGGTCCTCGAGCGAGTCCGCCGCGGGCAGCGGGATGTGCGGCGTCGTGATGCGGAGGACCGGCCCGTCCAGATCGAAGAACCGCTCCTCGGCCACGATCGACGCGAGCTCGGCGCCCCAGCCGCACAGTCGGGGGCTCTCCTCGACGGTCACCAGGCGCCCCGTCCGGGCGATCGACTCGAACACCGTCGTCGTGTCGAGCGGCACCAGCGAACGCACGTCGACGACCTCCGCGTCGATGCCGTCCCCGCCGAGCTGCTCCGCCGCCGCGACCGCCTTGGGGACCATTGCGCCCAGCGCGCAGATCGTGACGTCCCCGCCGGTACGGAGCACCTTGGCCGAGCCGAGCGTGTCGACGATCTCGCCGTCGGGCACGTCGGCCTTCGTCGCGTACAGCACCTTCGGCTCGACCACGATCACCGGGTCGGGGTCGCGGACCGCCGCCGCGAACAGCCCGATCATGTCCTGCGGCGTCGACGGCACCACGGTCTTCAGCCCGGGGATGGCCATCGCCCACCCCTCGACGCTTTGCGAGTGCTGCGCGCCGAACCGGACCCCGCCGCCGTTCGCCGTGCGGATCACGAGCGGCAGCGAGACCTGGCCGTTCGTCATGTAGCGGGTCTTGGCGATCTGGTTCGCGATGAGGTCCCAGCAGACCGCGAAGAAGTCGCTGAACATGATCTCGGCGACCGGCTTCAGGCCGTTCATGGCCGCGCCCATCACCGCGCCGATGATGGCCTGCTCTGAGATCGGCGTGTCGCGGACGCGTTTCGGACCGAACCGCTCGAACAGCCCCTCCGTCGTCTTGAACACGCCGCCCGCGGCCGCGACGTCCTCGCCGATGAAGTAGACGGTCGGATCGCGCTCCATCTCCTGGGCGATCGCGCGGCTCACGGCCTCGCGGTAGGTCATCTCCGCCACGACGAACCTCCGTCGGACCACAGCTCGGTCTCGAGCGACGCGGGGTCGGGGAGCGGCGCGGCCTTGGCCTCCTCGGTGGCCCGGTCCACGAGCGCCTCGGCCTCGCGGTCGATGCGCGCCAGCTCGGCTTCGTCGACGCCGGCGGCGGCGAGGCGTTCGCGGAGCTGGGGGATCGGGTCGCGGGCAAGCCAGGCCTGGACCTCCTCGTCCGGGCGGTACTTGCCGGGATCGGCCCGCGAGTGGCCGGTGTGCCGGTACGTCCGGGCCTCGACGAGTGAGGGCCCCCCGCCGCCGCGGGCGCGGTCGACCGCCCGCCCGGCCACGGCGAGCATCTCGTCGGCGTCGTTCCCGTCGGCGAGGATCGGCTCGAGCCCGTACGCGGACGCGCGGTCGGCCGCCGGGTTGGCCACCGCGGTGACCGTCCCGATCGGCGTGTACTCCATGTACAGGTTGTTCTCGCAGACGAACACCACCGGGAGCTTCCACACGACCGCGAGGTTCAGGGCCTCGTGGAACGCGCCGATGTTCGTCGTCCCGTCGCCGAAGAAACAGACCGCGACCTGTCCGGTCCCGCGCTCCTGCGCCGCCCACGCCCCACCGGCCGCGATCGGCATGTGTGCGCCCACGATGGCGTACGAGCCCATCGCGCCGTGCGACACGTCGGTGAGGTGCATCGAGCCGCCCTTGCCGCCGCAGATGCCGTTCGCCCGGCCGAGCAGCTCGCCCATCAGCGCCGCCATCGGCGCGCCCCGCAGCAGCGTGTGGACGTGCCCCCGGTAGGTGCAGTACACGAGGTCGTCCGGCCGGAGCGTCGCCGCGAACCCCGCCGCGATGGCCTCCTGCCCCAGCGCGAGGTGCGACGTCCCCTTCACGAACCCCTGCAGGAACAGATCGTGCACGCGCCGTTCGAACAGGCGCGCCTCGACCATCATCCGGTAGACCTCGAGGCGGGTCGCCTCCGAAGCCGACGTCGCCGTCTCCTCCCGCACCGTGTCGCTCACGCGCTCGCGAACCTCCGGGTCGCCCTGGTCGGTCTCGACTTCAGGACTCGGTCCTCAGTACTCGTTGGCGACCATCAGCTCCTCGCACGGGAACAGGGTGATGACCTTCGGTCCCGATGCGGTGACGATCACCTCTTCCTCGATCCGCGCCGCCGAACGACCGTCCGCGGCCGGGCAGTACGTCTCGAGGGCGAACAGCATCCCCTCCTTGAGCTCGATGGGCTCGTCGAAGGAGTTCAGCCGGCTGATGATCGGGCGCTCGTGCAGCCCGACGCCGACGCCGTGCCCGAACTGCAGCCCGAAGGCGTCGAACTCGTCGGAGAACCCGAACTCCTCCGCCTTCGGCCACACGGCGGCGATCTGATCGGTGGTGTTCCCCGGCTTCACGAGGTCGATCGCCGCGTCCATCCACTCGCGCGACCGGGCGAACGCGTCGCGCTGCGCCCGCGTGGCCCGCCCCACGACGAAGGTCCGGTAATAGCAGGTCCGGTAGCCGTTGTTCACGTGGATGATGTCGAAGTACGCCTGGTCGCCCGGGCGGATCAGCCGGTCGGAGAACACGTGGGGGTGGGGGCTGCACCGCTCGCCGGCGATCGAGTTGATCGCCTCGACGAACTCCGACCCCATCTCGAACAGCCGCTTGTGCGCCAGCCCGACGATGTCGCTCTCGCGGACCCCGGGCTTCAGCGCCTCGAAGATGTCCTGGTACACGCCGTCGACCATCGCGCAGGCCTGGGTGAGCAGCATCAGCTCGTCCTGGCTCTTGATCTCGCGGGCGCCCATCATCACCTGCTGCCCATCGCGGACGTCGATCCCAGCCTGCTGCAGCTCGAGGAACACCGAAGTCTCCGCGAGGTCGACGCCGAGGGGCATGTCGCCGACGCCGTCCTCCTCGAGCACGGACTTCAGCTCCTGTGCGGCCCGCTTCTGGAGCCCGACGGCCGGCCCGATCGCGCCCTGGAGCCCGGTGTTGCCGCCGACGGAGTTTGTCTCGTCGTACAGCTGGGGGAGCTGCAGCCGGTGCGCCTTGGCCGCCGAGCCGAAGTCCCAGATCCGCGGCGGTCCTGTCCGGGTGACGAGGGCGTAGCGTTCGCCCTTGTTGAACGCCCAGTACCCGATGTGGGTGCTCGTCGCGTAGCGGATGTTGCTCGTCTCGAACAGCAGCACGCCGCCGAGGTCGGTCTCTCCGAGCTGCTCGCGGACGCGGGCGAGACGGTAGTTCCGGAGCCGGTCGAAGTCGACGCGGTTCTCCCAGTCGACCCCGTGGAGACCGGGGGCGGGCCAGGTCGCCACCGGGAACTCGTCCGCCATCGTCACTCCTTCCTCGCGGTCGCCGCGACGGGAGCTGTCGAGCCTCACTGCACGGCCGATGGCCCCGCATGATACGCCCGACCGCCCGCGGTGTACACGTCGGGCGTCGGCACGGCCGCGGAGGCGGCTCGGAGGCACGCCGGGTGTCCGGCGTGTCCAGTCACGCTTGAGTTGTATCCAGTAACGGTTTAGCATCGCGCTCCGCTGGGCGGGCGCCTTCGGGGAGAGGGAGTGGCGGGGTTGCTTCGTCGGACGGGATCTGCGGCGGCGCATCGCCGCGGCGACGAACCGGTCGCCGGATCGCCCACGGGCGGGGGTCGGACG
>DATLUW010000203.1:0-3591 GCA_035577825.1 Actinomycetota bacterium
CCCGCGCCATCTCGCGCAGCGACCCCGCCGCCGCCCCCGCGTCCTTCTGCTGGAACGAGAGCCCGTACCGGGTGTTGTCGAATCCGACGTGTTCGATCGTCGAGATGCAGTAGATGAGGTCGAACGACCCGGACTGATACGGCAGCCCGCGGAGGTCGGCCCGCACGCGGTGCATCCCCGGCACTGACAACACGGCGAGGTCGGCGCCGTGGAGCGACGGGATCCCGAGGTCGAGCAGCGCCGACAGGTACACCCCCGACGCGAACGCGTACCCGGTGTCGAGCACGCGCGATTCGCCCTCGTAGCGCGAGAGCATCCATGGGATCTCGACCACCCGCTCGGTGGTGTTCGGCGCATCGAGCCGCTCGCCCTGCGGAATGGTGAACGGGTTCGACGAATGGGCGCGCTCCCGGAGGATCTGCTCGACCGTCAGCACCTCCTGGAACTCCCGGCTGGTGAACAGCCGCCGAGCCAGCCCGGCCCGCGTGAGCTTGCCGCCAAACGCCATCTCGGCGTGCGCGTGGCGGAGCGCCTCGGGTTCGGCCGGGCGGCGGAGGATCTCGCGGTACAGCAGGTCGACGAACGCCAGCGCCCCGTCCTGGCCGAGCGTCGCCCCGGTCACGTCGTCGATCCGCGGCCGCAGCCGGCCGAGCTGCGCCTGCGCCTCGGCCCACGTGAGCGGCCGGCCGGGCTCGTGGTGCTCGGGCAGGATCATGGTCGCGGGGCTCTCACGGTTGACGACCTCGTTGGCGAACGCCAGGTACTGGTCGCGGCAGGTGTTCGGGTCGAGGTGGTCGATCGCATACTGCCGCGACCGCTCCTCGACGCCCGCGCGGTACGCGGGGTCGCGGGCCAGGTGCAGCAGGAGCCCGGCGACCTGTTCGGCCTGGGGGCCGTCGATCTCGACCTTGAGTGCGACATCGGAAGGGAGCTCAGCCCAGGAGGCGTAGTTGTTGACGATGACCGCCCGCCCCTCGGCGAGCGACCGCGCAAGGGTACCGGAGGACTCCCCGGCCGTCGGGTACCGCAGGTTGATGATCGCGTCGCACGCCCGGAGGTAGATGTAGAACCGCTCGAGGTCGACGTAGCCCGCGTTGCGAACCGCGGACCGCAGGTGCACCTGGTCGATCAGCCGGTCGAGCGCCCCGCCGGTGTGGTCCGCCCCGACCATCAGCAGCAGCGAGTCCGGGAACTCCTGGTGCAGCCCCCAGAACCCGTTGACGACGGCGGCCGGCTGCTTCGGCCGTGTGATGAACCCGAAGTGCCCGACCACGAACGCCCCGTCGGGGATGTGCAGCCGCCGCCGGGCCTCCGCGCGGTCGATGCCGGCGACCTCGGGCGGGGGTTCGCCGGCGTGGTGGGGGATGACGACGAGCGGGACGTTCGGCGCCTGCTCGTGGATCCGTTCGGCCGCGTCGTGGCTGTGGACGACGACGCCGCGGGCCCGTTCGGCGACGTGGGCCGTGAGCGGGAACAGGAACTTCTCGTAGTCGGTGTGCACCCCGTTGCGGCGGAGCATGGCGATCCGGTCGCCCCGCGAGCCGTACTCGCCGTGCAGGATGCCCTCGTACCGGGCGTCGTCGCCGGACTCGATGGTCGCCTGCGAGATCAGGTGGTGCAGCACGGCGTCGTGGAACACGGCGATCTCCGGTCGCCGCCGGGCCTGGTTGTAGATGTACTCGTGCCAGGGGTTGTTCCCCAGGTGGTAGAAGATGCCGGCGTAGCTCCGCGGCGTGATGAACTCCGAAGGGTCGCGGAGCGTTGCGCCATCCGGGGTCTTCGGCCGCTTCCACCGTGTGCCGCGAGGGCAGTACACATCCACGTCGGTCCGGTCGAGGAAGTAGGGGACGAGCTCGGTGGTGTAGTCCGCGATGCCGGAGGGCATCGGCGGCAGGGGACTCCACCAGGCGATCCGCATGCGGCCGGCTCCCGAAGCTACTCGGCGGTGGTGGCCGCCGGCGCCTGGGCGGCGACGTGGCCGTTGCCGGACGGGTCGGCCGCCGCGACGGGCCCGTCCACCGACACCGGGTCCGCTGGCCCGTCCACCGACAGCGGTTCGATGGGCTCGTCGGGTGCGCTCGTGGGCGCCTCGACGTCCTCGGCCGACGGGACCTCGGGCACCTCGGCCCGGGCCCGCGCGCCGATGTCCCGGAGCAACGGCTCCTGCACGCGGCGGAGGTGCGTCAGCTCCTCGCGCAGGGCGACCAGCTGCTCCTCGATGGCGTTCATGCGCTCGCCCCCGCGGGCGGAGACGCCCTCGATCCGGCGGTCGAGCTCCTGCAGGATCATCTCGGTGCGTTCGAGCACCTCGCGGACCATGCGCTCGTAGAACCCGTCGCGGCGGGCGGCGACGCGTCCCTCGATGTAGTCGAGCTGCGTCTCGCGCTCGAGCAGCTCGTACGACAGGGCCTTCATGTACCGCTTCATCGCCCGCTTGCGCCGACGGCGGGTCACGATCGGCTTGGGGGTCACCTTGATCACGCCGCGGCGCACGGCGGACCGCGCCGGCGCCGTCTTGCTCCACGACACGTGGACCAGGGTCTTCGGCGTGATCCTGGTCGCTCCCCCGGCCGCCTCGAGGACGCGAACGCGGCGGCCCGCGTACCAGTCGACGAATCGCTTCGGGAGGACCTTCTTGACGAGGTCGCGATGCCCGCTCATTCGCAGGAACTGTAGCAGGCGCCCTCCCCCCCACAAGAAGCGTGTGCACCTCGCGGGTTCGGGGCATCCCCACTGCTAGACTCGCAGGTCCGAGGGCATATTTCGCCCACACCCGGCCACCTGCGAAGACCACTCGAGCCCATGTCCCCAGCAATCGACGGCGTCTGGACCAAGCCGCTCCGGGTCATCCCGGACGAACGCGGCCGCCTGATGGAGATCCTCCGCGCCGACGATGAAGGTTTCGCGAAATTCGGCCAGGTGTACCTGTCCACCACCTACCCTGGCGTGGTCAAGGCCTGGCACCTGCACGAGGTCCAGGACGACAACTTCTGCTGCGTGAAGGGGATGGTGAAGCTCGTGCTGTACGACGGCCGCGACACATCGGCCACGCATGGGATGGTCAGCGAGTACCACATCGGGGAGCACAATCCGATGCTCGTTCGCGTGCCCGCCGGCGTGTTGCACGGCTGGAAGTGCACGTCCACCGACGAGGCCTTCGTGATCAACGCGCCGACCGAGCCCTACAACTACGAGCGCCCCGACGAGTTGCGGGTGCCGTGGGACTCGCCCGACGTGCCCTATGACTGGGACATCGTCTTCAAGTGAGCCGCCGGGGAGCCACCGGATGAGCGCTCGCGGACCGAAGGTCGAACGCTCGCGATCCGAACACGTCCTCGTGACCGGGGGGGCGGGGTTCATCGCGTCGCACGTCGTCGACCTGCTGCTGCAGGGCGGCGACCAGCGGGTGACCGTGCTCGACAAACTGACGTACGCGGGCAACGTCGACAACCTCGCCCACCACCGGGGGGATCCCAGGTTCGACTTCGTGCGGGGTGACGTGGCGGACCCCGACCAGGTGAGCCGCCTCGTGACGCGCGCGACCTCGGTCGTGCACGCGGCGGCGGAGACGTTCGTCGACCGGAGCATCGC
>DATLUW010000204.1:0-4350 GCA_035577825.1 Actinomycetota bacterium
CCGAGGTCATGGCCATCACCCACAGGATCCCGATGTCGAGGTTCGCGAGCTGGAACGGGATCTGCCGCCCGAACAGCGTGACCGTGATGCCGAAGGGCACCACCGCGAACGCCAGGAATGCCGGGATCAGCGACAGCACCGGCGCGAGCACGTAGACCGGCCGGTCGATGCTCGACGGCCGCACCCCTTCCTTGAAGAACAGCTTGATGCCGTCCGCGATGGTGATCAGCAGGCCGAAGGGGCCGGCGCGGTTCGGACCGATGCGGTTCTGCATGTCGGCCAGGACCTTGCGCTCCATCCAGATCACGACCATGACCGTGATCAGCAGCCCGACGAACACGACGAGCACCCGCACAAGCAGCAGGATCCAGTCGAGCCAGTCCATCAGGCCTCCGTCGGGGCGATCGTTGCCGTCGTGGTGAGCCGGCCGGACAGCAGGGTGTTCGCCGGCAGGCCGGGGTTGTTGAACGGCACGAACGCCGTCCCCTTCGCGATCCGGTCGGTGACCCGGACCGGCAGGCCGCCGACCCCGCCGGCCGCCGTGGTGAGTGTCGCCGTGCCGCCGTCGGCGAGTCCGAGCCGCTCGGCGTCCTCCGGATGCACCTCGACGAACGCGGGCTCCCCGAGCGCCTCCTTCAGCGCGGTGGCCTGACGCGAGAGCGTTCCCTCGTCGACGAGCAGCGGGTACGTGAAGAGCACGAGGCTGTCGCCGGCGGTCTCGGCGTCTGTCGCGTTCGCGGCCTCGGTCGTGGTCGCGACCCCGGTCGGGTCGGCAGCATCGCCGTTCGAAGTGGCGTCCCCGGCGCTCGCCGGCGAGGTGCTCGCGGGCGCCGTCGCCGGAAGGTCGGCGTCGCCGTCCTCGCCGAGCAGCCGGAAGCGTTCGCGCTGCAGGCGTTCCATCGAGTGGAACCCGAGGTCGTGGCCCATGACCTCGGAGAGCTTCTGGAAGATCTGCCAGTCGGGACGCGACAGCGGCATCGGGCCGCGGACGCCGTGCAGCGGCTGGGAGCGGCCCTCCCAGTTCGTCACGTGCTCGCCGTCGCGTTCGATCCAGGGCGAAGCCGGGAGGACGACGTCGGCATACGGAACCATCGGACCGGCCACCACGTCCTGCACGACCTTCAGTCGGACGTTCTCCAGGGCGCGAACCGCCAGCGCCGCGTCCGGGAAGTCGCGAAGCGGATCCACGCCGATCAGGTACAGGACGTCGATCTCGCGGTTCGCGGCGGCGGTCAGGATGGCGGTGGCGTCGCGGCCGGTCGTGGACGGCACGTTGCCAGCGCCCCAGACGGCCTCGACCTCGGTCCGTTCGGACTCGTCCTCCACCCGGCGGCCGCCCGGGAGCAGCGCGGGGTGCACGCCGGCCCGGAGCGCCCCCCGCTCGGAGGCGCGCCGAGGAACGAAGCCGAACTTCCCGCCGAACCGCGCGGCCAGCGCCGCCCCAGCGGTCACGGCGCCGGCGCTCTCGGCGAGCCGTTCGCCCGCGAGAACGACGACCGCGCCGTCGGCGGCAGCAATCGCCTCGCGCAGCTGCTGTCCAGTCGAACCCGATGCGACCTCACCGGCGCCGCTCGTGGGATCGCCCGCGGCGCCCGGTTCGCTTGGGGTGGCCTCTTCGGCGCCCACCGACTCGAGCAGCGCGGCTTCGGCGCCCGGCCGGACGAGCAGGTGCTCGGCGACGTCGTGGAGGCGCGTCCAGCGGGGATGGATCACGAAGACCTTCGCGCCGTGGCTCGCGGCCTTGCGGATGCGCAGGTGCAGGATCGGGACCTCCTGCTCGGCGTCGAGGCCGACGACCACCACGACCTTCGCGTGCTCGACGTCGGCGTTCGTCACCCGCATCCCGGCCGCCTGGTGCGCTTCCACGGAGAGCGGCAGGTCGGCCGGCGCGTATCGGCGGTGGTCGACGTCGTTCGTTCCGAACGCCACCCGCGCGAGCTTCGACAGCGCGTACGCGTCCTCGTCGGTGAGGCGGCCGCCGGCCAGGAAGGCCACGCGCCCGGGCGACGCCGCGCGTGCGATCGACTGGAACGCCTCGCCGAACGACACCGGCGTCAGGCCGGGGTCGCGGAGCAGGGGCGTCGTCAGGCGGTCGATCGAGTCCGGGTGCTGGAACGCGAACCGCCCCTTGTCGCACGTCCACAGGTCGTTGACGTCGGGGTTGTCGCGGGCGAGATTGCGGACTACCTGCCCCCGCCGCAGATCCACACGGATGTTGCAGCCCGCCGAGCACAAGTTGCAGACGCTGTCGGCCGACCGCAGGTCGAACGGCCGCGCGGCGAACCGGTAGGGAACGCTCGTCAGGGCGCCCACCGGGCAGATCTGGATCGTGTTGCCGGAGAACGGACTCCGAAAGTCCTCGCCGGGCGCGATCGACACCTGTTCGGCCGCGCCGCGTTCGAACAGCTCGATGAACCGATCGCCGCTCACCTGGTCGCAGAAGCGTGTGCAGCGGGCGCACAGCACACAGCGCTCGCGGTCCAGCGCAACGAGCGGCGAGAGATACAGCGGCTTCTCGTAGACCCGCTTCGCCTCCTCGTACCGCGACTCCCCCGGCCCGAACGCCAGCGCCTGGTCCTGCAGCGGGCACTCGCCGCCGCGGTCGCAGATCGGGCAGTCGAGCGGGTGGTTCAGCAGCAGGAACTCGAGGTTCGCGACCTGCGCCTCCTGCGCCTGGTCGGAGGAGTTCTGCGTCTTGACGACCATGCTCGGCGCGACCGGCGTGGTGCAGGACGTCATCAGCTTGCGCTGCCCCTCGACCTCCACGTAGCACTGCCGGCACGACCCCGCCGGCTCGAGGTAGGGGTGGTCGCAGAACCGCGGGATCTCGATCCCGAGCTGTTCGGCCGCGCGGATGATCAGCGTCCCCGCCGGCACCGTGACCTCCTTGCCGTCGATCGAGAGCGTGACGTCCTGCGGGGCCGGGCTCACTCGAGCACCTCCGACAACGGAACGACGATCTCGTGCTCCGCGGGCAGGTCGGGCAGCACGTCGGCCGCGGCGCCGACCGGCACCGCCATCGCCGCCTCGGTCTCCATTCCCGGCGTCGCGACGTCGGCGCCGCCCTCCCGCGGGGTCGCCGCGCTCACCTCGGCGCGATCCTCGAACGGGCATCGCCCCAGCCGGACGTGCTCCTCGTACTCCTCGCGGAAGTACTTCAGCGAGGAGTGGATCGGCGAGATCGCCCCGTCCGCCAGCGCGCAGAACGCCTTGAACAGGATGTTGTCGCCCACGTTCTGCATGAGCGGGAGGTCCTCCATGCGGCCGTGGCCACGCTCCATGCGGCGGAGCACCTTGGTCATCCACCAGGTGCCCTCGCGGCACGGCGTGCACTTGCCGCACGACTCGTGCGCATAGAACTCGAGCATCCGCAGCGTGGCGTCGACGACGCAGTCCCGGTCGTCCATCACGATCATCGCGCCGGTCCCCAGCAGCGAACCCGCGGCCTGGACCGACTCGAAGTCCATCCCGGTGTCGAGGTGGTCGCCCGTGAGCAGCGGTGTCGATGAGCCGCCGGGCGTCCAGGCCTTGACGCTCCGACCGTCAACGACGCCGCCGCCGAACTCCTCGATCAGCACCCGTGCAGGCGTCCCCATCGGGGCCTCGTAGTTCCCCGGTCGGTTCACCTTGCCGGAGAGCGAGAACATCTTCGTGCCGGTCGACTTCTCGGTCCCCGTGCCGGCGTACCAGGACGAGCCGCGTTCGATGATGTGGGGGACGTTCGACAGCGTCTCGACGTTGTTGATCGCGGTCGGCGAGCGGTAGACGCCGGCCACCACCGGGAACGGCGGCCGCAGGCGCGGCTGGCCCCGCCGGCCCTCGAGCGACTCGAGCAGCGCCGTCTCCTCGCCGCAGATGTACGCGCCGGCGCCGCGGTGGATCACGACGTCGATCGCGTATCCGCTCCCCGCGACGTCGGCGCCCAGGAACCCCGCGTCGTACGCCTCCTTCACCGCCCGCTGCAGCACGGTCCCCGGATACAGGAACTCCCCCCGCGTGTAGATGAAGACCGTGTGCGACTGGATCGCCCAGGCGCCGATGATCGCCCCCTCGAGGAACTGGTGGGGGTCGCGTTCGATCAGCTCGCGGTTGTTGAACGTCCCGGGCTCCGACTCGTCGAAGTTCACGACCATGTACGTGGGCTTGCCGGTGTCCTGCGGCACGAACGCCCACTTCTGCCCGGTGGGGAACCCCGCGCCGCCGCGGCCGCGCAGGCCGCTGGCCTTGACCTCCTCGATGACGTCGGCCGCGCCCATGCCGAGCGCCTTCGGCAGCGCCCGGTAGCCGCCCGAGCTCCGGTAGCCGTCGATCGAGCTCGCGTCGTCGTTCCCCCAGCGGGCGGTGAGGACG
>DATLUW010000205.1:0-3373 GCA_035577825.1 Actinomycetota bacterium
ATGGGGATAACGTTGGGGTGGTCCAGGGATGCAGCGGCGTTGGACTCTCGGATGAACCGTTCCCGGAACCCGGGCTCGTCCACGAGCTCGGGGGCGAGGAGCTTGAGGGCCACCTTCCGTTTGGGGAACTCCTGCGTGGCCAGGTACACCACGCTCATCCCACCCCGGCCAAGGAGGGACTCGATTGTGTAGCCGGCGATCTCCTGACCGATACGAGAGTCCTGGCTCATGACCTCCCCGAGCGGAGTTGTACTCCATGACTTCGAGAAAGGACAGAGCCGACCACTGCATCCCGATTGCAGGTGAGCCCGCCGAGGCCAGCCGAGCGCCTCGGCCCGATGAAGCGGCCGGGCTGCGAATCAGCTGGCCTCGATCAACCACGGGCCATCCGGCGTCACCGCCGGACGTGTTCTCGTCGGGCGACGCTGCGGAGTCGCCTCCGGAGCCGTCGTCGCCATAGGTGGAACTTGGACCGAAGGTGCCGGGCCTTCTCGCGCACGAAGAGCCAGGGGTGGGGTCGCAGGTGCTGGGGACCGCCGCCGATGACGAGCGGCCACCTCCTGGAATCACGAGAGCGACAGGCTCTCCACAGCAGTCGGCGAGCCTGAAGTTCCGAGAGCCGCTTCCGAGCGAAGAGCTCGGGGACCAGGGCGTCCACCAGGCGCTGGAACTCGGGGTGGGCCACCATGGACCCACCTCTCGCCTTCACCCAGGCCAGGTAATGGGATGCCTCGGTGCTGGAGTGGGTCCACGCCGCGACCATGCGCTCGGCACGCTCGCGGTCGTGGGCGTCGCCATCGTCGTAACGGCTCCACGGACCGGCCCGGCTCCGGGCCAACCGTGCGCCGATCCCGCCGGCCAGCAGGAGGAGCACGTCATCGGCCGTGCCCCGGCGTTCCCAGCAGGCGATCTTCCGGGGCAGCAGGAAGCCCAACTGTCCCTCGCTCGGAACGATGCTCACCTCGACGAACCTGATGTTCATCACGAAGGCCATCACGGCGTGGCACGCCTCGTGGACGGCGGTCTCCTCCAACCTACTGAGCTGCTCCCGTCTGGCGGGGTTCGATGGGGGGCGTCTCACCTTCGGCGGGGCGCCCCGCTCGACGTCGAGACTCATGGGCGGCACTCCGCCCTCGCCAGGTGCTCCCGCACGGCGGCCCTGACCGCCGCGACGCTCCGGCCGTGCTCGATCGCCCGTTCCTCGAGGGCCCTGGATCCAGACGACAGGGCCCGGCACGAGGCCGTGGGCCCGGGAATCTGGTTCTACGACTGGTTCAGTCGCTCTCTACGAACACGCCCGGTCCTCGGCCGCTCCTCAACTCGTGCGAAGGCATGGATGAGGACTCGCAGCCCCCGGTAGGCATCGGCCGTATCGTCGGAGTTGGCCTGTGCCCGAACGCAAGACGCGCCGGTCGCGGTGACCGGCGCTCTCTTGCCCATCGCAGCGCGGAGGGCGAACTCCGGCGCTGAAGTGCGGAACGTTCAACGGATGACGAACTGGTCCCCGCCGTCGCCGTCCTGGTTCTCGTCGCCCTGGCAGTCGTCGTCGTCGCCCACGGTCGAGTCACACACGGCGGTGTCGTCGCCGCTGCCCCCGTCCTCCGTGTCGTCCCCGCCGCCGCCATCGAGCGAGTCGTCGCCATCGTCGCCCTGCAGGTCGTCGTTGCCGTCATCGCCCTGCAAATCGTCGTTGCCGTCGTCGCCGTCGAGGGTGTCGTCGCCCTGGTCGCCCTCGAGCGTGTCGTCGCCGGAGCCACCTTGCTCGTTGTCGTCGCCCTGGTCGCCCTCGAGCGTGTCGTCGCCGGAGCCACCCACTTCGGTGTCGTTGCCGCCCCCGCCGAACAGGTGGTCCGCACCGGCCCCACCGCAGACGACGTCGTTGCCGCCGCCGCCGTAGACCGTGTCCGAGCCGCCGAGGGCGGCGATGACGTCGTTACCGGGGGTCCCGTGGATGACGTTGTTGCCCGCGGTCCCCACGATCGTCGCCTTGTGGCCGTGGCAGTACACGCCGCCCGTGGCGGCACCGGCGTGGACGCCTCCCAAGCGGATGATCGTGTACAGCACGCCGAGCACCGCGACGGCGACGAGCCGCAGCGCGACGTTCCTCGACAGGCCGTGCCCGTCTGTCCTCATGTTCTCCCCTTCCTGTTCAGGAGCGGACGCAGGGGGCCGTCCCTGGCTCCTCGAATTCGGGTATCGGCAATTCTTCGCGCAGGGGCGATAAGAATCGGTAAGGGGTGCCCAAAGATAGTCCAAAGGTCTGAGCCCACATATCCCCCGGATCGGCTGAGGCGGGCGTTCCGGTCGGAATCCGGCGGGCTTGCTGAGACTACGGGCTCAGCGGTACGGATCAGCCCTGCGTGCCGCGGCCTTACGCTTCGCCGCCCGATGGGACTCGGCGAGGGACTTCTCGCGGTGGTGCGGCCCGCACAGAGCCTGGAGATTCCCCCACTCGCTGGTCCCGCCCTCCGAGTAGGGGACGATGTGGTCGGTGGACGTCGACGGCCTCGAGCAGCCCGGAACCTCGCAGATCGGGAACGCCTTTCGCCGACGGAGCGACAGTCGGTCCCCTGCGCTGTCGAGGTCGGGACGGGCCGGCCGGCGCGACCACGACTTCAGCTTGTGCTGTTCGCACCTGGAGCCGCCCGGGATGGCCCACACGTAGCAGCTGGTCACGATGCACGCCCGATGTGGCACGGCTAGTCCTTCCGGGCGAGAGCTCGGGCGGCGCGACGCTTGGCGTTGTAACGCTCGCGGTACTCGCGCACCTGGTCGGGATGCTCGGCCCTCCAGCGGGCGTAGTAGTTGCCGTGCGCCGCGGTCCACGCCCGGCCGTAGCAGCGCCGGCAGATGCGGGTCCAGCCCCGCATGGCCTCGCGGTCGCAGCCTTCCGTCGTGCACCTCATGGCGCCATGGTCGCGGGGCGCGCAAGTATTTCCTTGGAGGTCGGGAAGGGCAGAAGCACGGCGGCGAATGCCCGCTCCCGGATCCGCGGGTTGCAGCCTGCCCCCACTGGGCAACGCCCCTCTGCCGGGGTCTACAGCAGACATCCTTGGACGGTGCCGTCCTTTGGATCCCCCATGGACCCCGCCGGGACCGACGGATTGGCCCGCCGCCTCCATCTGACCCACACCCATCCCTACATCACGAGGGGAGGAGGATGTCGGGCCTATACCTCTGCAGACCTGATCGTCGAGCTTGAGGCAGCCGCCCTGGTCGTGGACCATGAGGGCCAGGCGGTCGTTTGGCGACATCGAACGAGAGCCGACCTTGCTCGCTGCGGTCGAGCGACTCGATGTGGTCACGAGGAAGCTCCGGACCGTGCTGATCCCGGAGCTGTGACCAACTGCACGGCTTGAAGATGCGAGCAGGT
>DATLUW010000206.1:0-2153 GCA_035577825.1 Actinomycetota bacterium
CGTCGGGAGCCCGGTCTCGGAGCGGAGCACCTCGACGACGGCGCGCTCGCTTGCGCGATCGACCTCGGTGACGTAGTCGCCGGACGCGCCCTTGTCCTCGGCGCGCACGACGGCCGCCCCCGGCCGCCCGGCGCCGGCCGCATCGGAGGCTCCTCGCGCTTCCCGGATGCATACCGCGCCCGCCCGGGCCGCGACGATGGCCACGTCGACCATTCGGCCGGCCCAAGCGTCAGTCGCCACGACGGCCGACCGTAGCAGATGGTCGCCCGGGCCCGATTCCGGGGCGTCTTCCACTCGATCCACACCAGCCCGCCCGCCCCGGGCGGATCGGTGACGATCACCTACGACGTCAAGGGTAAGAAGGCCGGCAGCCACACGCTGGCCACGAACATGACGTCGGACCAGGTGGCGGGCGTCAGCGTGACCAAGCAGCCACCGACGGTCACCTAGCGCGTCGCCGCATCGGACGATCGAAGGGTCCCGGCAACCGGGCCCCTTCGCCTTTGTTCGTCCGTTTCGTCACGCTTGCTTTCCAGGACCCCGGCGGGCAAGGATTCGGCAACCGCACGCACCATCTGGCCCTTGGGGAAGGACCTGCGACGAAACGCGTGTTCTCGATCGTGCTCGCATGCGCCGTGATGGCGAGCATCGGCCTGTTCGGTGGAGCCGCACAGGCCGCGAAGTCCAGCTCGAAGTTCCACGCCGTCGGCGGCATCCGCCAGACGACGACGTTCCACGGCTTCAAGTCGGACTCCGGGAAGATCGCGGGCTCCGACCGGGCGCTGTTCCGCCTGCACGGTTCGAAGATGACCCCGGTCATCGTCAAGCTGGACTACGACGCGATCGGGTCCTACCGGGGCTACCTGCCCGGCTACTCGGCGACGAGCCCGGGCGTCACCCACAGGTCCCTGAAGGCGAACAAGGCGTCCGTCGACAAGTACACGAAGTACATCGGCAAGATGGAGGACCGGGCCCGCTCGTCCGTCGCCAAGCTCATCCCCTCGGCCAAAGTCACCCAGTCGCTCCGGCTCGCCTACGGCGGCTTCTCCGCGCTGGTGCCCGCCGACCAGATCTCCCGGCTCCTCAAGGTCCCGGGCGTCGTGGCGGTCCAGCGCGACAAGCTCAACCACCTCGACAGCGTGCAGGAGCCCTACCAGTACATCGGGGCCGACCAGGTGTGGCCGTCGATCGGCGGCCTGCCCAACGCGGGCTCGAACGTGACGCTCGCCGACCTGGACACCGGCATCTGGCCGGAGAACCCGATGCTCGCCGACAACGGGACGATCCCGGCGCCGGTCAACGGCCCGTACACGTGCGACTTCGGCGACGGCGTGAACCCGGCGTACGGTCCGGACTTCACCTGCAACAACAAGCTGGTGGGGGCGCACGTCGACCTGGTGACGTACCTCGGCGCGCTCGGGGCCGAGCCCGACGAGTACTGCGCGTCGCCGACCGGTCCGTGCTCGGCGCGGGACTCGGAGGGACACGGCACCCACACCGCGACGACGGCAGCCGGCGACTACGTCGACCACGCGCCGATCTTCGGCATCGACCGCGGGCCCACGTCCGGCCTCGCGCCGGGGGCGCACGTCATCGCGTATCGGGTCTGCCTCTCGCAGGGCTGCTTCACGTCGGACTCCGTCGCGGCTGTCGGCCAGGCCATCGCTGATGGGGCCAACGTGCTGAATTTCTCGATCTCCGGCGGTCGCAACCCGTTCTCCGACGCGGGCGAGCTCGCGTTCCGCGACTTCTACGCCGCCGGCGGCCTGGTGAACGCCTCGGCCGGCAACGCCGGTCCGGGCGCCGCCACCGCGGACCACGCCGGCCCGTGGGAGAACACGGTGGGCGCGTCCTACCCGTCCCGCCTGTACCTCACCACGATGCACCTCGTTGCCAGCAACGCGGACACGCTCGACCTCACCGGCTCGTCGATCACGCAGCCCATCTCGAGCGCCACGCCGGTCGTGATGGCGACGTCGGTGGCCGGCCACGCGACGGACTCGACGTGCACCAACGCATTCGCCGGAGGGTCCGTCACCGGCCAGATCGTGGCGTGCGCCCGGGGGAACCCCGCCGGGCGGGCGGCGTCGAGCTTCAACGTCGTGCAGGGCGGGGCCGCCGGCATGGTGCTGTACAACCAGGTGCACCAGGAC
>DATLUW010000207.1:0-3350 GCA_035577825.1 Actinomycetota bacterium
CGATCCCGTCGAGCGCCACCACCTTGCCGAACGACTTGCGGAGCCCCTCGACGCGGATGGCTGGTTCGGTCGTCGCCATGGTCCTCCCCTGCAACGTTGTGGCGGACGTGAACGATGGGCAGGCTAGCGCCGGGGTTCGGCTGATGTCATGCCCTTCCGGCGGCTACCATTTCCCCGGAAGCCGCACGGCCACCGTCGCGGTCTCCCGCCCCGCCGGCTACGGCTCCGAGCCCGAGTGCTGCTCCGGGAAGAAGTCGACCTCGGTCTCGTCCCACACGGTCGAGTCGTCCTGGCCCTCGACGTTGAACGCGTAGTCGAACACCAGCGATCCGCCGTACACCGCTCCGTACGCGACCAGCACGCCGGCGGCGAGCGACAGGATCAGCACCCCCAGCGTGGTGTGGTGGGTCCCGTAGCCCGAGAGCCGCACGATCACGTCGACGATCACGACGGCCGTCACGGTGAGCATGACCACGGCGTGCCAGTTCATCGTCCGCCAGACCTGCGTGTGGGGCGCGCGACCGATCGGCCCGGTCGAGCGGTCGCGCTTGATGCCCTTCCACCAATCCCACGCGCCGGTCAGCAGCGTGAGGAACGAGACCACCAACCCGCCCATCACCACGAACGTCGCGGCCACGAACGCCTGCGCCCCGATCTCGCCGAGCCGCCCCGAGTGCTTCCAGGTGACGAACGAGATGAGGTCGAACGCCGCCGCGAACACGTACGCCACGATCGGGAAGTCGGTGAACGGCGGGTGGGAGGGCTTCCCGGCCCAGCCACGCACGCCGCGGAACCTGCGGCCCCGCATGGTGATCGCGGGCTTGATGGAGAACAGTCGAGGCATCGGCTCCTCCTCTTCCTCCGGCCGGGGGCGGCTCCCCTGCATGGAATACGGGCCTAGGCGTCGGTGGTTCGTTCGCGACACAATGGTGCCCGAGCGCGCCGAGGAGGAACCGCGATGGAGGACCAGGACGTCATCGACCAGATCAACCAGCTCGCGCACGAGGAGCACACCCTGTTCGAGAAGGCCTCGACCGACGACGGGCTCTCGTCCAAGGAGCACGACCGGCTGAAGTTCCTCGAGGTGCAGCTCGACCAGTGCTGGGACCTGCTGCACCAGCGGCGGGCGCGGCGGAACGCCGGCCTCGACCCGGACGAGGCGCACGTCCGGGACGCCACGACGGTCGAGGGCTACGTCGACTGATCCCGGGCCTTCCGATCCCGCCGGGCCCGCCGGTACAGTTCGTGCCATGGACATGGTGATGACGCTCGTCTGGTACCCGTGGACCGAGGGCCAGGGCGGGCCGGCCGGGACGAAGGGCGCGCATCGAACGCTCGACCTCGAGCTCCGCGGCACGAGCTGGCCCCGCCTGCCGAACGTCGGCGAGACGATCTTCTTCGACGACGGCGGCTCCGCGAACATCGAGGCGGTCGGCTGGAAGCTCGACGGGACCGCGTACCTGTACCTCGGGAACCGCTACGAGAAGAAGGGCGAGCAGCTCCCAGCGTGGCTCGCCCGCGGGTTTCGCGAACGCCCCGGCCAGGCCTCGGCCGAGACGCCGCCCGCGGGGGCGGCCGTGGGCGCGCCGCCGTACACCGGGCCGGTCGAGCAGCCGACGATCGTGTCCCCGCGCCAGCAGCCGCCCGGCTCCCCGGGCGCAGCCGGCGGCCAGACCTGACGTTCTACGTTCCGGCTAGGAACCGCTCTCCGGTTCGGCCGCCGATCCGTCGGCCGGCTCGGCGACGCCCTGCAGTGCCCGGAGGTCGGCGAGCACCTCGTCGGGATGGGACGGGATGTCGCGAACGCGGTAGGCCCTGCGGATCACGCCCCCGGGATCGATGAGGTACGTCCGGCGCTTCGCGTACTCCGGGCTCTGCTCGTCGGGGTGGCGCTTGGTGTCGTAGATCGTCCCGACCGCGCGGTCGACGTCGGAGAGCATCGTGAACCCGAACCCGTGCTCGGCCGCGAACCCGGCGTTGTCCTCGGGGGTGTCGAACGAGGCCGCGAGGATCACCGCATCGAGCGATTCGAACTCGGGGGTTCGGTCACGGAACCCCTGCCCCTCGGTCGTTCAGCCGCTGGTGAACGCCTTGGGGAACCACCACATGACGACCCAGTGCCCCCGGTAGTCCGAGAGCGAACGCGGCGTGCCGGTCTGATCCGGCAGCGTGAACTCGGGCGCGATCGTGCCTTCGTCGAGCATGCGGTCCCTCCCGTGGGGGTTGCCGTTCAGTCTACGGACGATGGCGGGGACGGGTTCTCGGGCGATGTCGGCCGGGGACGCGGCCGGCGGGAGTCCGGCGGGTCAGCCGCCGTTCGCGACGCCGGGGATCGTGCCGCGGCGGTCCGGCGGGGGCGTGCGCTCGTAGCCCCACTGGCCGGCGAGGCGTTCGGTCCCGGTGGTCTTCTCGAGCCCCTCGGCCATCTGCCGGAACGCCTCGACCACGCCGGGCACGACCACGGTGTGGCCGGTCCGGTCCTGCGGCATGTGCCACCGCCATTCGTGGAGGGTCCCGAGCTCGAGCATCGCCTCGCGGAGCTCGGTCCACAGGGCGCGCAGGCGGTACAGCACCGCGACCAGACCGGAGGTCGCGAAGAACGAATACGGCTCGAGCGTGAACAGGTGCGCGCGCAGAGCGTCCTCGTCGTGCAGGCGCGCGACCTTGCCGGCCAGGTCGTCCTCGTCGTCGGCGCGCGCGGTGCACACGATCGCGTGCGGCCGGAGGTCGACGAACCCGCCGACGGCGACGTGGTAGTCGCGCACGGTCTCGAGGTCGTGGCCGGTCGCGGCGGCGCGTTCGCGGAGCCGGCGGTCGACGCTCGCGGCGTCGGACACCAGCAGGTCGAGCGGCGCCGCGTAGTACCCGCACCGCAACCACGTCGCGCCGCCCTGTTCGTACAGGATCGGGGTACCGAGCGAGGTGACGAGCCGGACGCCGCGGAGCACCTCGTCCAGCACGGCCAGCAACGCGCGCTGGCGCTTGGGGAACAACGCGTGCTTGCGGGGCGGCGTGAGCCGCAGCAGGTCCTCCGGCGTGTCCGCGCTCACGAGCGCGACCAGGTCGTCGTGCAGCGAACGCAGCTCCCACGTCGCCACGTCCTCGAACGTCATCGGCTTCGACTGCTGCAGGAGGTACTGCCGCGGGTCGAACCGGTCGAGGTCGACGTACGGGTCGATCGCGTCGACGTCGAGCGTTCGCATGCGATGCATGAGGATCAGCAGGGCCAGCGTGTGCAGCTCGGCCTGATGCTTGGCCGAGCCCAGGTCCTGCAGCGCCATCGGCTCGAGGCCCGACAGCTGCGTCGCGCGCAGCGCCGGCTGGGCGAGGAACACGGCCACCTCGCGCGT
>DATLUW010000208.1:0-2269 GCA_035577825.1 Actinomycetota bacterium
CGGGAGGGGATCCGCATGAACGTCGTCAGCTGCGGCCCGATCGCCACGCCGGTGGCTCAGGCGGCCCAGGCGGACACGGATCTCGAGTGGATACCCATGGGCCGAGCCGGCACCTCGCGGGAGGTGGCGGAAGCGGCGGTCTTCCTCGCCTCGCCGCTCTCCTCGTACATCAGCGGCCTGAGTCTCGTCCTCGACGGCGGCGCGGTGGCGGCCGGCCCCTTCCCCACGCATTGAGCAGCGTCACTCGGCCGCCACGTTGTGGTTCAGACGGAACAGGTTGTCCGGGTCGTACCGGCGCTTGATCTCGGCGAGCCGCTCGTACGCGCCGTGGGGATACGCGTCGCGGATGTGCTCCTGACCGTCCGCCCCCAGGAATCCGACGTACGCGCCGGTCGGCCCGCTCTGGAGCTCCGCGGCGAGCGATTCGACCCACTCCTCGTGTTCGGCCAGTTGGTCGGGCGAGGTGACCATCGCAGCGACGTTGAGCATGAACCGCCGGTCGCGGTGCGCGAAGGCGGTCGCGTCGTTCGGCACGCGGGCCATCGCGCCGCCGAGCGCGCGGATCTGCGTCGCGCGCATCATGGCGGTCGAGGGCTCCTGCAGGCGTTCGACCAGCGTCGCAACCGACGACGAGTCCACGTCGTCGACGAACATCGTCCGCCCGTGCGCGATCGGGTGGAACCCCTCCGGCTCCGGCATGTAGATCTCCGGATAGGTCATCGGCCGAACCATGTCGGCGAGCGGCTCGGCCAGCCCCCGGAACGGCGCCACGGCCGCCTGCCCGGCCCCTGCGTCGCCCGCGTACGCGAGCAACCCCATGATCACGAGCTTCCCGTGATGCTCCGCGGGCACGAACGGCATCGGCGGCGCCTTCATGACGTTCGCGATCGTGGACAGCTCGTCGGGCGCCGCGCCCGCCGCGGCGACGAACCCCTCGACCGTCTCCGCCGTCGCCGGCAGCACGAGCAGCCCCCCGACGATCGCCGGCAGTTCGTGAAGCCGGAACCGGAGCCTGGTCGCGACGCCGAGGTTCCCGCCGCCGCCACGCAGCGCCCAGAACAGGTCCGGCTCCGACCGCTCGTCGACCTGGAGGATGCGCCCGTCGGCCGTGACCACCTCCGCGGCGAGCAGCGAGTCGATCGTGAGGCCGTGCTCGCGTACGAGGTAGCCGACCCCGCCCGCCAGCGTGATCCCACCGATCCCGACCGAGCCCGTGTCACCGAACCCGGTCGCCAGCCCGTGCGCCGCGGCGGCGACCGTGTACTCGCCCGCGGTGAGGCCGGCCTCGGCCCAGGCGGTCCGCCCGTCCACGTCGACGTCCATGGCCTTCATCCCGGACAGGTCGAGGACGATCCCGCCGTCGGTGGTGCCGTGCCCGGCCGGGCTGTGACCGCCGCTGCGAACGGCGAGCTCCGAACCGGTCTCGCGCGCGACCTCGACCACCCGCGCGACGTCGTCCACGCCGGCCGCCCGCGCGATCGCGGCGGGACGGCGGTCGAACCCGCCGTAGAAGATGGTCCGCGCCCCGTCGTAGTCCTCGTCGCCGGGCGCGATGACGCTGCCCTTCAGCGATCCTCGCAGCTCGCCCACGGGGCCGTTCGTCGAATCGGTTCGCGTGTCGCTCATGTTGTCTCCTCCCAACGTGTTCCGCAGGTGTCGACCCACCGCGAGGTCCGAACTCATCGGTTCTGACGAACCAAACGAGGTCGAACCGACGTCCGCTCGACGGCATTCGTCGGTGCTATGACGGTTCGGAATCGAGGAATGTGACCGGTCGAACAGCCGGTTCGAGGTCGACGCAACGTGCTTTCGTCAGGTTCCGGGCTCGGTCGGGGCGCACATCGACTCCTCGGACGCGGAGCGGTCGCGGCCCTGCACCGACTGCGGCGCGGGCGGCGCCAGGGGATCGAGGAGCAGCGGCGGCTGCGGGTCCTGGGCGAACGAGAACTCCCGCAGCAGGTCTCCCAGGCCGGGCACGGTCTCGCGGACCGTCGGGCGGCGGTCGGGACGCCCGTCGGTCGCCGGGTCGATGCGCTGCGCGCCCAGGAACAGGTCCTCGATCAGCTTCAGGTAGGCGTCGTGCGAGAGGGTCTGGTGGTCGATCGTCCCCGGCCGCGCCCACGGGCTGATCAGCAGGCCGGGAACCCGGATGCCGTAGCCGTTCGCGTCGACGACCTGCGGCGGCACGTGGTCGTAGAACCCGCCCCAGTCGTCCCACGTCAGGAAGATCGCCGTGCTGTTCCAGTTCGGGCCCTGCATCACGGCATCG
>DATLUW010000209.1:0-4474 GCA_035577825.1 Actinomycetota bacterium
GTCGAGCCACAGGACATCGAACACGTACACCTCGACCGGGATCTTGCGCTTGGCCTTCTCGATGTCCGACGCCGCCTGCAGGTTGATGCGCTGCTGGAGCCGTTCGAACGACGGACGGCCCTCGTCCATCGCGACGATCTCGCCGTCGAGCACCGCCGAGAACTGCGTCACGTACTCGTGGACGGTGGCGAGCTCGGGGTACTGCGCGGTCTGGTCGCGGCCGTTCCGCGACACCAGCCGCGTCGAGTCCATGTCGACCTCGATCAGCGTCCGCACGCCGTCGAGCTTCGGTTCGAACGACCAGTCCGGATGGTCGAACGGCTGGTAGCCGCCCTCGGCCATCATCGGCTGGAACACCCCCCGCGGCACCACGCCCTCCGCGATCACCTCCGGCCGAGCCAGGAACACCAGCCAGTCGGTCGCGGTCTTCACCATGTGGAACTCCGCGCCCTGATACCGCTCGCCGTGCAGCCGGAACGTCACCTTCTTCTCGGTCCACTCGAGCGTCTCGTACGTCCCGGCGTCGAAGATCCTCACGGGCCCGGCCCCGTAGTGGCCCTCGGGGATCAGCCCTTCGAACGACCCGTACTCGAGCGGGTGGTCCTCGGTCTGCACGGCGAGGTGCTTCTCGCCCTTCTTCACCGGCAGGCCGCGCGGGACCGCCCACGAAACCAGCACGCCGTCGCGTTCGAGCCGGGTGTCGTAGTGCAGTCGGGTCGCCCGGTGCTTCTGGATGACGAACGAGTCACCCCGCGGGTGCGTCCGGGCGCGCGGGCCGGGCTCGGGCGTGACCTCGAGGTCGCGGCGCCGCAGGTACTCGCCCAGCTTGGGGTCCTTCGACCTGGCGATGACCTCCTCGCTGGTCTCGCGCTGGCGGGCCGGGGCGGACTTCGCAACTGTTCGCGGCGTGCCCGACCGAACACCCCGCGGCTTCGTGGGAGCTGCCGTCGGCGGTGGGGGAGGGTTCGGCACGTGCGAGCGCATCCGGCCGCGGTCGCGCTGGATCACGCCGGGCATCGCCGGGGCCTTCGCCGGGTCGACCCCGAGCGCCTTCATCGCCGGCCCGAGGTCCTGCGGCTCGGAGATCACCGGCCGGAACAGGTCCCCGACCTTGCGCCACCTGCGGAACGCGTTGTCGATGCGGAAGTTCGAGGGCGAGAGGCCGCCCTTCACCTCGGTCCACCGCAACGGAGTCGACACCGTCGCGCCCGGCTCCGGCCGCATCGAGTACGCGGCGGCGATGTTCGCCCCGGAACGGTTCATGTTGTGGTCGATGAACACCTTGCCGGTGCGGCGGCGGATCTCCCACTGCATGGTCACGCGGTCGGGGTCGGCCCGGTTGATCACCTGCCCCACCAGCCGGACGAACTCCCGCACCTCGTCGTGCGTGAACAGCGGCTCGAGCGGCACGTACACCTGCATGCCGGTCGCACCCGACGTCTTCGCGATCGAATCGAGCCCGAGCGCCTGCAGCGCCGCGTTCACGTGCCGCGCGACCACGATCACGTCCTCGAACGGCGCCTCCATCGGGTCGAGGTCGAAGAACGCGTAGTCGGGGAACTCGTACGAGTCGCACCGCGAGTGCAGCGGATGGAACTCGATGCAGCCGAGATTCGCCATGAACAGCAGCCCGGCCGTGTCGTCGACCATCAGGTAGTCGATCCGCTTCGCACGGCCCTTCTCGTCCTCGCCCTCGACCGGGCACCGCCGCATCCAGTCCGGCGTGTGCGACGGCGCGGACTTCTCGTAGAAGAACGAACCCGTGATGCCGTTCGGCATTCGCTTCATCGTGAGCGGACGCCCGGCGAGGTAGGGAAGGATGTACTCGGCTGCGTTGAAGTAGTACGCGACGAGGTCGCCCTTCGTGTACCCCTCCTCGGGCCAGAAGATCTTGTCGAGGTTCGACAAGCGCAGCTCGCGCGCGTCGATCTCCATCCACCAGTACTGCCCCCGCTTCTCCGCGGGCAGCGCCTTCGGGAACTTCACGGTGAACGGCTCGGGCGAGACTCCGGCTTCCCCCCGTCGTGGCATTGCTCAATCCTAGGTGCGCACACCTCGCCCTACCCCGGGTGACCCCATCTGCCCTTGCTCGGGGAGCGGTTGACGACGCCAGATTCCGGTCCCGATCGGCTCGCGATACAGTCGAGCGATGACCGGGGGGAGGGGGGTGCGCGCCTCGGTAGTGGTGGTCGTCGTCGGCGTGCTCGCGGCCTGCGCCCCGGGCTCGAAGCAGGCGCCAACGCCGTCCACGGGCCAGCTCCCCCGAGGCGGCGCGCTCGTCGTCGGGGAACCAGGCCTCTACGGCTATACCGATCCGCAGGACGACATCTCGGACTATGCGCTCGCGCTCGGGCGCTGCTGCCTGCTGCGAACCCTGCTTTCGTACAACGGCCTGTCGACCAGCGACGGCGGTGGTGTCCTGCGGCCGGATCTCGCGTCGACGCTCCCGTCGATCTCCCCCGACGGGCTCACCTGGACGTTCCGGCTCCGTCGCGGACTGCGCTACGCGCCGCCGTTCCAGAACCAAGAGATCGTGGCGGGGGACTTCGTTCGTTCCATGGAACGCGAGGTCACCCTCAAGCACGACTACGGAGGCGGAATCGAGATCTTCTACACGACCGACATCGAGGGAGCGGCCGCATACGCCGCCGGGAAGGCGACCTCGATCAGCGGGATGCAGGCGGCCGACGACCACACGCTCGTGATCCACACCACCAAGCCGGTCGGTGACCTCGGGTACACGCTGGCCCTGGCGGTCACCGCGCCGATCCCCCCCAGCCCCACGGACCCGAACACACCGGAAGGCGCCGCCCTCGGCCACGACGGCGACTACGGGTCCTTCATGGCGGCTTCGGGGCCCTACATGATCGAGGGCGCCGGAGCCGTCGACCCGACGCGGCCCCCGGCGGAACAACAGCCCGCCACGGGCGTCCGCAAGGATTCGCTGACGCTCGTGCGCAACCCCTCGTGGCACGAGGAGACGGACCCCCTCCGTGGCGCCTACGTCGATCGGATCGTGATCCGACCCGCCCCCGACGACCCCGGCGCCGCCGCAGCGAAGGTGCTGTCGGGGGCGTTCGACCTGATCTACGACCCCAGCTCGTACCTCGACCTCCGCGAGCTCACCGCACCGTTCGAGCGGTCGGCGGACCTCCGCGACCGGGTCCTGCTGAACCCGAACGGGTTCATGACCCTCACCATGAACATGGCCCTGCCGCCGTTCGACGACCTGCACGTTCGCCGGGCCGTCCAGGCAGTCATCGACCGTGACGAGCTCGCCGCGCTGTGGGAGCGGAACGGCCGCCTCGTCGTCCCGGCCACCCACCTCGGCCAGGACAGCACCGAGGACAACCTCCTGCTCAACTACCAGCCGTTCGGCGGGCCCGGCGGCGACCTCGATGCGGCGAAGCAGGAGATGCGGCAGTCGGGCGACGATGCGAACGGCGACGGGGTCTGCGACGCGAGCGCGTGCCGTGGCGTGGTCGCTCTCGTGCGGAAGGATCCCCCCCGCTTCGTGGACCTGGCGGCCGACGTCCGCAAGGATCTCGCAGCGATCGGCATCGGCCTGGACGTGACGCCCCTCGACGCGGACCCCCTGTTCGCTCGTATCTTCGACCCGAGGACGCACACGGGCATGACGATCGGTGTGAACTGGCAGGCCTTCTACCCGAGCGCATCGAACACGCTCCCCACGTTCCTCGCGGGCGACTCGATCCTCACGCAGGGCGGCAATCTCAGCCTGGCCGGGGCGACCCCGGCCCAGCTCCGTCGGTGGGGCTACGCCGTGACATCGGTCCCGAGCGTCGACGCCAGGGTCGACCAGTGCGTTCCGCTGTCGTTCGACGCCGCGACGAGATGCTGGGCCGAGCTCGACCAGTACGCCATGGAGCGGCTCTCCGCCGACGTTCCCCTGCTGACGAACGAGACGGCAACCGTCGTGTCCGCCCGCGTGGAACATGTGAGCTTCGACCAGTCGACCTACCTGCCCGCGCTCGACCAGATCGCGCTGAAGGGCGGCTGATCGGCTCAGGGCGCGTGGACGGCGACCCACACGCCGCCGCCCGCGACCGCGACGCCGCCCGGGCTGAGGGCCCCGCCGAGCGAGATGCGCTGCATCACCTTGGTCGACCGCGGGTCGATCCGGGCCACCCGGCCGTCGAGCCCGGTCGCCACCCACACGCCCTCGTCGCTCGCGGCGACGCCGGCCGGCTGGTTCCCCACGTGCTGAACGGTCGACAGGGCGTTCCGCGCCGGGGTGATCCGGGTGACCGAGTCGTCGTCGGGCGCCGTCACCCACACGAACCCGCCTCCGAAGGCCACCTGGTCGGGGCTCCCCGCGAGCAGCTTGACGGTGCCGACCTCGCCGGAGTCGGGTTCGATCCGGGCGACCGCGCCGGCCAGGCTCTCGGCGACCCACACCGCGCCGCCGCCGAACGCGATCCCGGCGGGGGCGCTGTTCGCCTCGAGCGCGATC
>DATLUW010000210.1:0-2010 GCA_035577825.1 Actinomycetota bacterium
GCGGGCGCGGCCGGTGCCCTTCTGCTTGTACGGCTTCTTGCCACCGCCGGAGACCTCGGCGCGCGTCTTGGCCTTGTGCGTGCCCTGGCGGGCGGCCGCGAGCTGGGCCACCACGACCTGGTGCATCAGCGGGATGTTGGCCTGCACGTCGAAGACGTCGTCGGGCAGCTCGGTCGTGCCGACCGTGTCGCCGCCGACACCGTGAATGTCCACAGTGCTCACTTGGCCACCCCCGACTTCTTCACGGGCGCCTTCGCGGCCGTGCGGATGAGCACCAGCGCACCCTTCGGCCCGGGAATCGCACCCTTGACCAGGATCAGGTTCTGCTCGACGTCGATCGCCTGGATGGTCAGGCCCTGCGCGGTGTACCGCACGTTGCCCATGCGCCCCGCCATCTTGACGCCCTTGAAGACGCGGCCCGGGGTGGCGCAGGCGCCGATGGAACCGGGCGAACGGTGCTTGCGCTCGACGCCGTGGCTGGCCCGCAGACCGTGGAAGCCGTGCCGCTTCATGACGCCGGCGAAGCCCTTGCCCTTGGTACGGCCGGTCACGTCGATCGGCTGCCCGGCGGCGAACGCCTCAGCCGTGATCTCCTGGCCGAGCTCGTACCCGCTGGCGTCGGTCGTGCGCAGCTCGACGAGGAAGCGGCGCGGCGCGACGCCGGCCTTCGCGAAGTGACCCGCCTTCGGCTTGGTCACCTTGCGCGGGTTGACGGCGCCGTAGGCGAGCTGCACCGCCGCGTACCCGTCCTTGTCCGGCGTGCGGACCTGGGTGACCACGCACGGCCCAGCCTGGACCACCGTGACGGGCACAACCTTGTTGTTGTCCCAGACCTGGGTCATGCCGAGCTTGGCGCCCAGGATCCCCTTGACTTGCCTGTCCATTAGTCCCGGTCCCTACAGCTTGATCTCGATGTCGACGCCCGCCGGAAGGTCGAGTCGCATGAGCGAGTCAACCGTCTTCGGGGTCGGGTCGATGATGTCGATCAGACGCTTGTGCGTACGCATCTCGAAGTGCTCGCGAGAGTCCTTGTACTTGTGCGGCGAGCGGATGACGCAGTAGCGGTTGATCTCCGTCGGCAGCGGCACCGGGCCAGCGACCTGTGCGCCGGTCCGCGTGACCGTCTCAACGATCTTGCGCGCCGACGAGTCGACCACCTCGTGGTCGTAGGCCTTGAGCCGGATGCGGATCTTCTGTCCCGCCATGGTGGCTTCTGTTCCTTCTCTCGATACCGCTACCTGCGCGGGTGGTTGACCCTTGCAGTCCCCGATGTCTCGGGATCACTCCCGGGCACCGGCCCAGTGTCCGACCCCCGCGGTCGGGCGTGTCGTGGCGCTGGACCAGACTCCGCCCCGTACCACCGGAACGAACCTGGTGTCCATACGCCCGACGCCGCCTGACGGTGGCCGGGAGGCACCTCGCGCGCGGATTTGAAACCCGCACATGCGAATAGGCGCCGTGCGAGCGCGGTGGGCTAGACCTTTGCCGCCGGACGAAACGCCCGGAGAATCAGGGCAGCCCACCGCACTGCGCGGAACGCAACCTGCTTAATCCTGCGCGAAGCGCAACCTAATCATTATGCCGTAGATACCTACGACAACGAAATCAGGGTTAGTTACTTCACTTCAGGATCTTGGTAACCCGGCCGGCGCCGACCGTCCGGCCACCCTCGCGGATGGCGAACTTGAGGCCGTCCTCCATGGCGATGGGCTGGATCAGCTTCACCGTCATGGCCGTGTTGTCGCCCGGCATGACCATCTCGGTGCCCTCAGGCAGCGTGACGACACCGGTGACGTCCGTGGTCCGGAAGTAGAACTGCGGCCGGTAGTTCTGGAAGAACGGCGTGTGCCGGCCACCCTCCTCCTTGGAGAGGATGTAGACCGTCGCCTCGAACTCCGTGTGCGGGGTCGTGGTGCCCGGCTTGATGACAACCATGCCGCGCTCGACGTCCTCGCGCTTCGTACCACGGAGCAGCAGACCGACGTTCTCACCGGCCTGGCCCTCGTCGAG
>DATLUW010000211.1:0-2350 GCA_035577825.1 Actinomycetota bacterium
CGGGAGGGGAACGAGTTCTGGTCAGGCGCCCGGCATCGGCGGCGGCGCCGGCGCGGATGGGTCGCCGGCCGCCGCGGGCGGTGACGCGGGCATCGCCCGGAGCCCCCACGCCGTCATCCGGAGCTCGCCGTCCTCGCTCGCCAATGCGGACAGCTCCGAAGCCGCTGCCACGAAGTCACGCTCCGGCGGCAGGTCCGGGGCCGCGTTCATGTCGTCGAACGCGCCCGGGGTCGGCACGCCGGATTCCAGCTCGTCCATCGCCGGGTCGCCCGGCGTCGACGCCGCGACCCGCGAGTCCACCGGGAACGCGATCCGGAACGCCGCTCCCCCGCCCGGCACCTCGTCGACCCAGACGGTTCCCCGCAGGGCGGCCACGACGCCGCGCACGATCGACAGCCCGGCCCCGGCCCGCTCGCCCTGCTGCGAGCCGGCGGGGGGCAGCCCCGCGAACACGGACTGGCGGAGCTCCGGCGGGATCCCCGGCCCACGGTCCTCGACCGACATGACCACCTGGTCGCCCCGCCGTTCGACTCGGATGGTCACCGGCGGCGCGCCGTGCCGGTACGCGTTGTCGACGAGGTTGATGAGGATGGGCTGGACGATCTCCTCGTCGCCCAGCACGACGCACCCATCCTCGGCGACGACCTCGACCGGCCGCCCGCGGCGCCCCAGCTCGGCGGCGACGGCGCGGGCGAGCACGCCCACGTCCACGTGGTCCTCGCCGACGGTCGCACCGCGGGCCCCATGCCGGCCCTGCCGTCCCAGCCGGTCGACCAGCCGGAGCAGCCGGGTTCCCTCCCGATCCATCAGGTCGAGCACCGACCACCGCTGCTGTGGGGTGAGCTGGAGCTCCCGGAGGTTCTCCACGCTCCCGACCATCGCCCGCAGCGGCGGCGCGAGCTCGTTCACCATCGCGGAGACGAAGTCGGCCTTCAGCCGGTACACCTCGAGCAGCTCGCCGACCCGGGCGCGTTCGCGCTGGTACATCTGCGCGTTGGCGACCTGCGGGGCGACGTGCTCCGCGAACACCTCCAGCGACACGAGGTCGGAGTCGGCGAACGGCTGCCCCCGCGGCGCGTCGAGACGGATCACGCCGATCAGCTCGGCACCGTTCATCAGAGGGGCGCACATCATGTCGCCGGACGCGTCCTGGTCGAACCCGCCCGGCAGCGTCCCCCGGCGCGGCGCCGGGATCAGCACGGGCTCCTGCTTCACGGCAACGCGGCCCTCGATGCGTTCGTTGAACGCGACACGGTCGCCCACCTTGGCCAGGCCGCGCGCCGCGACGCATCGCAGCGTGCCCGGTCGGTCCACGAGGAAGATGGCGCCGTCCTTCGCCTCCAGCAGGCCGAGACCGCTCTCGAGGATCAGGTCGATGGTCCGCTCGACGTCGAGCATCGCCCCGATCGCCCGCCCGGCCGTCGTGAGCGCCGTGTCCTCCTCGATCCGGCGGGTGAGCGCCTCGATCGTGACGCGCTCGTCGGTGATCAGGCCGGAGAGCTTGCGGAGGTGGAGCTCCTTCTCCATGACGTAAGCCCCGAACCCGATGGCCAGCAGGACCATCGCGGCCCGCAGGACGGGCGCGGAGAGCAGGGAGGAGGAGTCGGCCGGCCGCGGCCACGCCGAGAGGACCACGACGCCCGCGCAGACGGCCGTGAGCATCGCGAGCACGATGCCCCACAGCTCGAGCCGGCGGCGTTCGACCTCGCGCATCGAGATCGACCCGCGGCCGCCCAGGCCGCTGCGGCGGGCCTCGCGCCGGATGGGCTCGGTGAGATTGGCGGTCATGCTCATGAGGCCGTCACGCATCCCGTATCGGCGGGAGGGCGCGCGGCGGAGCATCGGCCGAACGGGTGAACCTTCCTCCCCCGGATCGACCGGCCGGATCGGGCTCTTCGGGGGTGGGCTATTCCTCGCGTCGTCCGGCGACCGCGCCGGCGGCATCGGATGGGGCGCCCGCCGAGCCCGACGTCGTGCGTGCCCGAACGAGGCCCCGCGAGCCGAGCGGCGCCCCGTTCGGGCACCACGGGTTGGCCGGAACGTGGACGCACGGGTTCGCCATGGTGGGCTCGTGCGGGATGGGCATGAGCTGGACCTTCGTCGGCCGGGGGTAGTTCGCGGCCGGGTTCGACGGGCAGGGGAACAGCAGCTGCGTGGCGCACAGCGCCTCGGCCACAAGCGGGCCCTCGTCGCCGGCGTTCGGCTGGCCGCACGTGTCCCAGGGCGGGCCCTGGATCATCGGCGGATCGCTCGTGACGCCGTCGGGGTCGGTGTTGCCGTGGAAGCAGTTGCCCGGGTCGTTCGGGATCGCGGCGAGCGCGAGGTCGCCGTTGGTCGGGTTGCCCAGGCC
>DATLUW010000212.1:0-3037 GCA_035577825.1 Actinomycetota bacterium
ACCAGTGGCCGCGCTGACGCTGACGCCGCCCGCGGGCGCGCCGCACCCGTCAGGAAGAGGCGCGGCGCTCATCGGGCCTCACCCAGCTCGATCGGCACGCCGACCAGCGAGCCGTACTCGGTCCAGGAGCCGTCGTAGTTCTTGACGTTCCCGTACCCGAGCAGCTCGGTGAGGACGAACCACGTGTGGCTCGAACGCTCGCCGATCCGGCAGTACGCCACGACCTCGCCGTCGCCGGTGACGCCGACGCCGTCGTACAGCTCCTTCAGCTCGTCGGCGCTGCGGAAGGTGCCGTCGTCGTTCGCGGCCTTGGCCCACGGCACGTTCGCCGCGCCGGGAATGTGGCCGGGCACCTGGGCCTGTTCCTGCGGCAGGTGGTCGGGGGCGAGCTTCTCGCCGCGGAACTCCTCCGGAGACCGGACGTCGACGTACTTCGCGCCGCCGCCGCCCTGGACGTCCGAGAGGACCTCGTCGCGGAGCGCGCGGATGCCCTCGTTCACGGAGCCGGAGACCTGGATGTCCGTCGGCTCGGGCGACGGGACGTCGCTCGTCAGCTCGCGGCTCTCGAGCTCCCACTTCTTGCGGCCGCCGTTCAGCAGCTTCACGTTGTCGTAGCCGAGGTACTTCAACAGCCAGTACGCGTACGACGCGAACCAGTTGTTGTTGCCGCCGTACAGGATCACCGTGGTGTCCGGCCCCACGCCCGCCCGCTGGAGCAGGCTCGAGAGGCCGGCCTGGTCCACGTACTCGCGCCCGGTCGCGGCGTGGAGGTCGGAGTTCCAGTTCCACGCGAGCGCACCGGGGATGTGCCCCTTCTCGTAGGCCGTCGTGTCCTCGTCGACCTCGATCAGCGTGATCCCTGGGTCGGAGACGTTCGCTTCCACCCAGTCGGTCTCGACCAGCGCGTCCGGGTTCGTGTACTCGCCCATGCTCGTTCTCCTTCCCGCCGCCCTGCGGAAACTCTATCGGACAGGTCGGAAATCCTAGTCGCGGGCCCGCCGAGCTTGCAACTGCAACAACCCGGGGCTCACCGGAGGTTCATGCGGAACGGGGCGACCGGCCGCGCTGAACTGGAAACCGAGGCGCGGGTCTCAGAAATACCCGAGAGCCTCCTTGGCCTCCTCGGACATCATCTCGGGGGTCCACGGCGGCCGGAGCACCATCTCCGCGTCGAACGAGTCGATGCCCGGCAGCGGGTCGAGCAGTTGGTGCATCTGGGCTTCGACCAGGGGCCCGATCGGGCAGCCCATGGTCGTCAGCGTGTAGGTCACGTGAACGTGCCCGTCGGCGATCTCGACGTCGTACACCAGCCCGAGGTCGACGATGTTGATCCCCAGCTCGGGGTCGAGGACCGCCTTCAGCGCCTCGAGCACGCCCTCCTTCGTGACGCCGTCGCCATCCCCGTCGGCGGCGGGCCCGTTGCCGATCGCGGACGCCGTGTCGCCCGGAGCCGGCTCCACAGCGGTCGTGTCCGGAAATTCGTCCGTCTGGATCTGCTCGCTCGCTTCGTTCATCGGGGGACCTCCTCGGTCTATTGTAGGCACCGCCCCCCCGACGCCCCTTGGATGAGGTGCTGGCGTGAGCATGCGGGTCATGATCGTCGACGACCATCCGATCACGAGGAGCGGGCTGCGCACCGCGCTCTCCGGCTCGGACGAGGTCGAGATCGTGGGCGAGGCCGAGAGCGGCGAAGAGGCCATCGACCTGATCGCCGAGGTCAAGCCCGAGGTCGTGTTCATGGACGTGCGGATGCCCGGTATGGGCGGCCTCGAGGCGACGAAGATCATCCGCGAGGAAAGCCCCGACACGAAGGTCATCCTGTTCACGGTCGAGGAATCGCGTTCGGCGATCGCCGAAGCCATCGCCGCCGGGGTCTCGGGGTACCTGCTGAAGGACGTGTCGGCGGAGGAGCTGGTGAAGGCCGCCCGACTGGCGCTCGAGGGGAAGGCAGTGATCCACCCCGCCCTGACCCGCGCGTTCATCGAGGAGGTGCAGACCGTGGACCGCCGCCCCGACGCCCCCCTGTCGAAGCGGGAGGCCGAGATCCTGCAGATGGTCGCCTACGGGGCCACGACCAAGGAGGTCGCGCACGACCTCTCGATCTCGCCGCACACGGTGAAGACGCACCTCGAACGCATCTTCGAGAAGCTCGGCGCGAACGACCGAGCCCAGGCCGTGGCCATCGCGATCCGCCGCGGCATCGTCGAGTAGCCGGTTCCGGTACACGGGGTTCAGTTTTCGCGGCCCGCCGGCCGATACCTATTCGGTATGGCAGTCACCATGCTCCTTTCCGGCACGCCACCGGACGTGGCGGTGCTGGAGCATGCGTTGTCGCGGACCGGCTGGGACGCCCTCACCGAGGCATCGACCGACGGCTACCACTCGGTGGAGCTCGCCGTCCGCTCCCGCCCCGACGTCATCGTCACCGACCCGGTCATGCCCCGGCTGTGGGGCCGTGACCTGATCCAGCGCCTGCGGGCGGTCGCGCCGTCGACGCCGATCGTGTGCTGGTCCGGCTCGCCCGCCCCCGAGGACGCGGCCGAGATGATCCGGGCCGGCGCGTCCGGCTACCTGCTGAAGGAGGACGGGCCGGCGGAGGTCATTCGGTCGCTGGCGGCCGTGCTCGACGGCGGCGCTGTGGTCTCGCCGCGGATCGCCGCGCAGCTGTTCTCCCGGTTCGCCGAGGGCGTCCACCGCGAGCGCGAGCTCGGGCGGGCTCTCGCCGACGCGACCATGAAAGTTCAGGAGGTCACGCACGCCAAGGCGGAGTTCCTGGCGAATGTCTCCCACGAACTCCGCACGCCGGTCACGATCGTGAAGGGCATCGCGCACCTGCTGCAGGAGCGCCGGCTGTCCCCGGAGGACGAGGGCGAGTTCCTGACGAAGATGGACAACGCCGTCGACCGGCTCACGAGCCTGGTCGAGGAGATCCTGTCGATCGCCGACCTCGACCGGGGAGCGGTCGACTTCGACGTCGCGCGGAGCGACCTCGCCGCGATGGTGCACGACGTATGCGACCGCATCGGGAAGCGCTACC
>DATLUW010000213.1:0-3901 GCA_035577825.1 Actinomycetota bacterium
GGCGACGCGCTGCTGCTGGCCGCCGGACAGGGCGGCGGGCTTGCGGTCCTGCAGCTCCGTGAGCCCGACCATGTCGAGCGCCTCGAGCGCCTTCTGGCGGCGCTCAGATTTGCCCACGCCCTCCATCTTCAGCCCGAATGCGACGTTGTCCAGCACGCTGCGGTGTGGGAAGAGCGCGAAGTGCTGGAACACGGTCGTCGTCGGCCGCTTGTGCGGAGGCAGGTCGACCAGCGACTGCCCGTCCAGCAGGATGTCGCCCTCGGACGGAAACTCGTGGCCCCCGATCATTCTCAGGGTCGTCGTCTTGCCGCACCCCGAGGGCCCGAGCAGCACGACGTACTCGCCGTGGTCGACGTGCAGGTTCACGTCGTCGACGGCGACCGTCCCCCCCGGAAAGACCTTCGTCAGCCCGATCAGATCGAGGCCGGCCCCCGAAGGGCCAGAGGGGGCGGCCTCCGCCGCCCCCTCTGCACCCGATGCAGCAACGTCCTCAGCCATGCAGTCCTACGCGCTGAGGAAGTCGTTCCAGCGCTTGACCTGGTAGACGCTATTCGTGAAGTAGGAGTTCCACGACGAGTAGTGCCCGATGCGCTTCGAGAACGAGCCACCGTCGCGGACTGTGCCCTTCTTGATGTCGCCCACCTTGCCGGTGATACCCGGGAGATCACGCCCGGCCGGCGTACCGCTGTACCAGAACGCGTACTCGTCGGGCTTGAACGCGATCCCGCCCGCGGTCGCGGTCGGGTTGCTCTTGATCCAGTTGAGCAGGGTCCCGCCGTTACCGATGTAGTAGCCCTGGCGCATGATCGTGGCGCCGAGCCACCCCGAGTACATCCAGTTCAGGTAGTCGTAGCACGCCTGCAGCTTGGCGGGATCGCTCGTGACATGGTTCGCGAAGCCGTTGGAGCTGCACCAACCGCGGAAGCCGGTCGGCGGAGCGGCGTACTTGACGTTGACGCCCTGGGCGACCAGGAGCGCCACGGCGGGCGACCACATCGACTCGACCACGACCTCCTTGGAGGCCATCAGGTTGACCGACTCGTTGAAGTTCGCCCAGTAGGCCCTGAACTGCCCGGCCTTCTTGTAGGTGGTCGCGACCTTGATGACCCGGTCGATCTCGGCCTTCGTCATGTTGCCCATGTCCGCAGGTTTGAAGACTCCCTGGGCCTTGAGCGCGTTGCCGATGTCCTGCATGACGATGCCGGGGTCCTTCAGGAGTGCGACCCGGCCCTTCCACTTCTTGTTCAGCAGCTCCTGCCAGCCGACCTGGCCCGGCTGCTTGTTGATGACGTCGGCGTTGTAGCCGATCGAGTCGGCGTTGAAGTGGGCCGGCGTGCCGACGATGTAGCGCGGCATCTTCGCCGTGTAGGGCTTGCCCGTGTTCTCGTTGATCCACTGGACGATGTCCTTGTTGGACTTCGGCCCTTCCTTCGTCAGCGGAAGCCCGGTCGTGCCCTTCTTCAGGAAGAGCGCGCGGAACGGCGCGTCGCCGTCACCGTACGTCTCGGCCTTGGCTCCGGGGTGGACCTTGCCCCACGCGAACAGCTTGTACAGCGAGGGCCACGCCTTGATCTTGGACGTGTCGACCGGGGCCAGATTGCCACTCGAGTACGCCTGGACGTACTGGTAGTTGTAGCCGCCGAAGATGTCGAAGGTGTCCGGGGCCGTGATCGCCTTCTGGACCATCGTCACCGGATCGGTGACGGTCAGAGCGACGTCGAAGCCCAGGTCCTTCTTGATCTGCTGTGCGACCTCGGGAGTCGGGAACTCGACGCCGAGCGTGATCACCCGCAGGGTGCCGGTGAATGCGCCGCTCTTCGCCGGCTTGGCCGCAGCGGTACCGGCGAGGGAGCCGAGGCCGGTCACGGCCGCAGCCCCAACACCGCCCTTGAGGAGGAGGTCGCGGCGGGTCATGCCGCTGCGGCCCTCGTCGTTGGGCTCGGTACCGGTGAGGCGCTGGTGCTCGCTGAGCTCGCTCACGAGCTCATCGCGATCGAACTCGAACTCCTCACTCATCTATGAATCTCCTTTCCGCTCCTCGACACGAGGATGCAGTCGCGAGCGCGAGTCCGCTCCAACGATGGGCGCTGACGAACGCGGTATGGAGAGGCCGCCCGACAGAGGAACTCTTGTATACAACCCTGGACGGCCCGAGTCAACCGAAGTTAGCGGGGTCGGTTTCCGGCGCGCACTCGACGTTGGCATAGCCCGAGCGGAAGGGCTCCTCCGACCCGGTCTCCGGGTCGTACACGTGCCTCCAGGTGCACCCCGTGTCGTTCGTCAGCAGGTGGATGGAGACCGACGTCTCGGCCGAGGTGGTGCGCACGCGATGGATGTCGTCGTGCGGCGGAAAGAGAGCGTAGAAGTCGCCCGCGTGCAACGCACGCCGCTCGACCAGCCGCAGCTCCTCGCCCTCGCGCGCGTAGATCTCCTCGTCCTGCTCGCCCCGGTACAGGCCGACGAGGCCCCAGGCGAGGTGGTCGTGGACGGGCGTCGCCGAGCCCGATGGGACCACGAGCGAGAACAGCGAGAGCGACTCGTCGCCGGCCCGGTAGAGGAGCCACTGGCCGATCCCGCCGCCCATGCCGCTGTCGGGAACGGCCTCCGCCAGCTCGCCCGGCAGCCAGATCTGGTCCGCGAGCAGCTCGGCAAAGTCGGGCCGGATCGCCTCGCAGGCGGCCTCGGGCGAGTGCGCCGCAGCGATCGCCTCGCGGACGCCGCCGATGAAGGCGCGGATCGTCGGCGTGTCCAGGACGAACTCTTCGGAGCCCATCGGAAGGGCGTAGTCTACGGCTCCACCCTCGCCGGCGAAGGAGGACTCCATGGGCGCGTACCCGCATCTCTTCAGCCCGCTCAGGATCGGCAGCGTGTCCGTCCGCAACCGGATCATGCAGACGGCTCACGTCAAGCTGTTCGCGCACGACGCCGTCGACTCCCAGCGGAACGTCGACTACCAGGTCGCGCGCGCGAAGGGTGGCGCGGGCCTGCTGATCACCGGCAACCGCGTCGTCCACCCCACCTCTACCACCGGCTTCCCGCGCGTCGCCTGGGCGTACCTCCGCGGGGCCCTGGAGGCAGACCGCCGGCTCACCGACGCCGTGCACGAGCACGACGCGGCGATCTTCGCGCAGCTCAACCACTTCGGCCTGAACGCGTCCAGCGACTCCGCGGACGACCTGCGCGTGCTCTGGGGACCGTCGGCGGTGAAGAGCCCGGCCTACGGCGAGACCCCGAAGGCGATGGAGCTCGAGGACATCCAGGAGGTGGTCGAGTGGTGGGGCCGGTCGGCAGAGCTGTCGCGCGAGGGCGGCTTCGACGGGACCGAGGTGCACATCTCGCACAGCTACCTCCTCCACCAGTTCCTCTCGCCGCTCTACAACAAGCGAACCGACGAGTACGGCGGCTCGTTCGACAACCGGCTGCGGTTCTCGCGCGAGGTGATCGACGAGGTACGCCGCCGGGTTGGCCCCGACTGGGTGGTCGGCGTGCGGATCAGCCTGACGGACTTCGTACCCGGCGCACTCGACGTCGACGACGCGATCCGCGTCGCGCAGGAGCTGGAACGGGCAGGCGGCCTCGACTACGTCAACGTCACCGCCGCGGGGTACCACAACATCTGGCGCGCGATCGAGCCCTCGGACGTACCGGACGGCTATCTGGTCGACCTGAGCGCGCAGGTGAAGGCGTCCGTGTCACTGCCCGTGTTCGCGGTCGGCGGAATCAAGGACGCCGAGCTGGCCGAGGAGATCGTCGCCGCCGGCAAGGCGGACATGGTCGCGATGACCCGCGCACAGATCGCCGACCCCGAGTTCGCGAACAAGGCGCGCGAGGGCCGCGAGGACGAGATCGTGCACTGCATCCGGGGCAACCAAGGCTGCATCGGACGCGTCTTCAAAGGCCT
>DATLUW010000214.1:0-11804 GCA_035577825.1 Actinomycetota bacterium
TCAGCGAGACGACGGTCAAGACCCACGTCGCCCACGTGCTCGCCAAGCTCGGTGTCCGCGACCGCGTCCAGGCGGTGGTGTTCGCCTACGAATCGGGCCTTGTTCAGCCCGGAGACGCCGGCGGGGCGTAGTTCGAAACGCGGTTCACCCGGATGCGACTGGAACGATCCGAATCGAGGACCGCGGCCAACTGACGACTACTGGATGACGAACACCCCGGTCATCTCAGGGGGGTGCACGTCGCAGCGGAACGAGTACGTTCCCGCTGGCAGCGCGTCGACGTTGTACGTCGTGTTCTTGTCGCCGGTGATGAGGGTGCCTGCGAAGACCTTGTTGCTCTTCGCGTCGAGGATCGTGATGTTGTGCCGCACGCCGGAGTCCGCGTTGTGGAACGCGATCGTGAACTTCGTGTCGGCCGGGGCAGCGAGGCACTGCTGCACGAACTTGAAGGCCTTCGCCTCCTCGGTGAGCGACGAGCCGGCCGGCTTGCAGGTCGCCTGGGCGTCGCCGCCGCCACCTCCGCCGCTGCTGCACGCGCCGAGCGCGAGCAGCAGGACGGAGCCCAGCAGCGATCCGGTCAGTCTCCTCATGATCCGCCCTCCCTGGTGTCCGGCCCCGTTCGCCACGTGGCCCTGGCGGCCGGTCGGGGGTAAGGCTATCTGGCGGGGTCGCAGGTCGTTCGCAAAACGGATCGTGGACTGCGAGCCCACCGGGACCGGACGGCAGCGCGCGATCGGCCACTGGGCCGCCGGGCTGGTCAACCTCCTCCGGCCGCAACGATGGCCAGATCGCCTTGGCGGGGCCTGGTCAGGTGGCTACTGGGTACGATGAACGCCGGAGGTTCGACCAGATGACCTACGACGAGAAGGTCGCGGCGTTCAAGGCGCGTATCGACGCCGGGGAGAAGATCGAGGCCGGCGACTGGATGCCGGACGAGTACCGGCAGGCCGCTCTGAAGTTCATCGAGATGCACGCGAACTCCGAGGTGATGGGCGCCCTGCCCGAGCGGGAGTGGATCCCGCGCGCGCCCACGCTGAAGCGCAAGCTGTCGCTCACTGCGAAGGTCCAGGACGAGGTCGGGCACGGCCAGATCCTGTACCGGGTCGCCGAGGACCTCGGGAAGTCGCGCGAGGCCATGTTCGACGACCTGGTGAACGGCCGGACGAAGTTCCACAACGTCTTCCACTACCCGACGGAGACCTGGGGCGACGTCGCGGTGATCGGCTGGCTGATCGACGGTGCCGCGCTCGTCACGCAGAAGGCGCTGCTCGACTCGTCCTACGCGCCGTACGTCCGCGCGATGCGCCGCATCTGTGCCGAGGAGTCGCTTCACCTCCGCCACGGCGAGGACCTGGCGCTCGAGCTCGTCTCCGGGACGCCCGAGCAGCGCGGGATGTTCCAGGACGCCGTGAACCGTTGGTGGCGCCCGATCATGCACTTCTACGGCCCGCCCTCGAACCCCGCGAAGGACGTCCTGCTGTACTGGGGCATCAAGACGCGGTCGAACGAGGACCTGCGCAGCGAGTTCTTCTCGACGTACGTCCCGAAGCTGTGGGACGTCGGAATCACGGTTCCCGACGAGGAGCTCCGCTGGGACTCCGAGGCGAACGACTGGGCCTGGGGGAACGACGGTGAATGGGTCGACTGGGACGAGTTCTGGACGACCGTGAACGGCAACGGACCGATGACCAAGACCCGCCTGCTCTACCGCAAGGCCATGTGGGACGTCCACGCCTGGGTCCGCGAGGCGTTCGACGGCATCCCCGCCGCCGCGTAGCCGAAGGGCGCCGGCGCAGCGGGCCTCAGTCCTCGCCGATCCACTTCAGGTAGCGCTCGGCCGAGCGGCGCACGGAGTCTTTCGCCCCCGCGACGATGTCGTCGCCGGGCCAGCCGCCGTGGATCCGGTCGAACCGCAGCGGCTCCACCGCGTCCACGATGCCCCGGACCGCCGCGGCGGGCAGCGGGATGTAGTTCGGGTACGACCGCATGAAGGTGACCCATCGATGGTCGGCCACCACGCTGATCGAGTCGCCGGTGAGCAGGGCGCCGCGGCCGTCCGCGCCCGCGGCCCAGTGGAGCACCGCGCTGCCCTCGAAGTGCCCGCCGGTCTGCACGACCGTCGCGCCGGGGACGATCTCCTCGGAGCCCGACCAGAACCGCACCGACGGGTCGGGGCGCATGACCCATCGCCGGTCGGCCTCCGGTACGAGGATCTCCGCGTCGAATGCGCGGGCCCACTCCACGACCGAGGCGTAGAAATGGGGATGGGAGCACGTCACGGCGACGATCCCGCCCGCGTCTCGGACCGCGGACGCGGCGTCGTCTTCGAACAGACTCACGCAGTCCCACATGACGTTCCCGCCCGGCGTCCGGACGACGAGCGAACGCTGGCCGATGGCGAACCGCGGCTCCGTGTGCACCTCGAGGAGATCGCGATCGACCTCGCGCACCACCGTGCGGTGGTCGGCCCCCAGCTCGGCGAGCGTCGTCCACCGCTGGCCGGCCCGCCCGACGTACTGGCGTTCGTCCTCGCAGATCTCGCACCGCTCCGGCGGCGTCTCCGAATCGGGGTGCTGGACGCCGCAGGTCGCGCAGATGAACGCCGTCACCCCGACCGTCTCCGCCGCCCCACGACCCGATTGTCGCCCACGCCCGCGCCGTCTCGCTTTGGAGGGCGCGGGCCCGGCTCTACACTCGCCACGTGGACGTCTGGGACGTGCTCGGCAAGCGCACCGCCGACGACGACTTCGTCGTCGTCGGCGGCGTCAAGGCCCCGGACGCCGAGATGGCCCTTGTGCTCGCCCGCGAGACCCACTTCCGCCACAAGGAGGGCGTGGCGTACGCGGTCCGCCGCCGCGGCTCGGACGAGCTGCACGTGGGCCGCGACCCGGCCGAGACGCTCGGCGGCGTGACCGACCACTCCTACCGCCGCCAGGAGGCCTACGCGGGCGTGGGGGGCAAGCTGAAGCGCGTCTCGCGCGAGATGGCCGAACGCGGCGTCGTCGTGGACCTGCCCCGTCCGCCCGTGGGACGCATCCGTCAGGCGGAGCACGACGCCGACGGCGCGGACGCATCCCGGCCCGACGCAGCTGGGTCGTGACCCAACCGAGGCTCCACCTCCGCGGCGTCGTCCTGCCGGACGGCGCTGCTCGCGATGTGTTCGTCGGCGATGACGGCCGGATCACGTTCGACGGGAGCGTCGGGGACGCCCGGACGATCGTCGACGGCGGGTTCCTCCACCCGGGGCTGGTCGACGCGCACGCCCATCTGACGATCCGGCCGGACGGGATGCCGGCGGATGACGCGGACGTGCTGACGCACGCCCGCGACCAGGTCGAGGGCGGCGTGCTCCTGATTCGCGAACCCGGCGCGGTCTCCCACGTCACGGCGTCGCTCGCCGGGAAGGGCCTGCCCCGGATCCTCACGGCCGGCCGCTGGCTCGCCGGTCGGGGGCGGTTCCTCCCGGGATGGGCGCGGGAGGTCGACGACGAGGAGCTCGCCGAGGCGGTCGTCGAGGAACTCCGGGCGGGCGGTGGTGACTGGGCCAAGGTCGTCGGCGACTGGCTTGGGCGGGAAGGGCGGCGGCCGAGCTTCCGGCCGGAGACCCTGGCCGAGACCGTGCGTCGGGTACACGAGGCGGGCGGCAGGCTCGCCATCCACGCGATCCTCGCCGAGACGGTGGAGATGGCAGTCGCCGCGGGATGCGACTCGGTCGAGCACGGAACCTTCGCCTCCGCGTCCTCCGTCGCCGAGATCGCCGACCGGGGCCTTGCCTTGACGCCGACCGTGGGTGCGGTGCTGGCGCCGCCGCCGCCGCCGGGCGCCTCCGCCGAAGTTCGCGCATGGTCCAACGAGGCGAAGCGCTCCGTCCGCGAGGTGGTGCGGGCGGCCTGGGAGGCCGGGGTCACGCTCCTCGCCGGCACCGACGTGGTCATCGCGCATGGCCGGGTCCGGGAGGAGATCGGGCTGCTGGCCTCGTGCGGGGTTCCCGCCGAGGCGGCGCTGGCCGCCGGGTCGTGGGGCGCGCGGGACTTCCTCGGTCTGTCCGGGATCGAGGAGGGCGCCCCCGCCGACCTCGTGGCGTACGTCCGGGACCCCCGTGAGGATCTGTCGGTGCTCGACGCACCGGTGGTGGTCGTGCTCGGCGGGCGGCTGTTCGACGCCGACCGGCGCTAGCATCGATCACGAATGGACGATTCCCGCCTGAGCCTGCTGTTCGCCCTCGCCGACGACGAGCTGATCATGGGCCACCGCCACTCGGAGTGGACCGGGTGGGCGCCGCACATCGAGGAGGACCTGGCGTTCTCGTCGATCGCGCAGGACGAGATGGCCCACGCCCGGCTCCTGTACGGCCTCGCGAAGGTGGCCACCGGCCGCGACGAGGACTCGCTCGCCCTCGGGCGCGAGCCGGACGAGTACCGCAACGCCGTCCTCACCGAGCGCCCGAACCGCGACTGGGGCTACACGCTCGCCCGGCACTTCCTGTACGACACGGCCGACGCGGTTCGTCTGGAGGCGCTGGCCCGGTCGTCCTGGCGGGAGCTGGCCGAGCTGACCGGCGTGATCCGCCTCGAGGAGCGCTACCACCTCGAACACGCCCGGGCCTGGTTCGAACGCCTGGCGAACGGCCCCCAGACCGGCCGGCAGAAGCTTGCGGAGGGGTTCGTCGCGGCGTTGGGCGAGGCGGTGGCGCTGTTCGAGCCGCTGCCGGCCGAGGAGCAGCTGGTCGCGGACGGCGTGCTGCCGCGGTCGTCGGAGGACATGCTCGGCGAGTGGCTGGGCGGACTCGGCGAGAACCTCGAGGCCGTGTCGCTCGACTACGTCCTCGAGCACCACGGCCCGATCGGCGGCGAGATGATCCCCACGTCGAGCGGCGAGATCGAGGCGGGGGCGGAGGAGCTCATGGTTCCCGGCATCGTGCGCCGCGACGAGCGGTGGGAGCACGAAGGGGCGTTCGCCGGCGCGGGCGGACGCCACGGCCGGCACTCCGAGGACTTCGAGCCGTTGTGGGACGAGATGACGAAGCTCTACCGCGACCACCCGGGGGCGACCTGGTGAGCCAGCGAACCCACGAGGCCGAGGCCGTCGAGCTGGCCGTGTGGGAGGCGCTCGCCGCCGTCCACGACCCCGAGATCCCGCCGCTCGCGATCACCGACCTCGGGATCGTGGAGCGCGTCACGGTGTCGGACGACGCGGTGGCGATCGACCTGCTGCCGACGTTCGTCGGCTGTCCGGCGCTCGACGTGATCCGGGAGGACGTCGTGGCAGCGGTGGCCCCAGTCGGGGAGGGGCGAACCGTGGAGGTTCGGTTCGTGTATTCGCCGCCGTGGACGAGCGACCGCATCACGCCGGAGGGCCGTGTGGCCCTGACGGGCTACGGGCTGGCCCCGCCGCCTCCCGCCGCAGCCGGAACCACGTTCGTGCCGCTCGCCTCGATCCGCCGCGACACGCCGGGCGCCGTCTGTCCGTTCTGCGGCAGCGAGGACACGGTCGTCGAGAGCGCGTTCGGCCCCACGCTCTGCCGGACCACGCAGTTCTGCCGGGCCTGCCGCAACCCGTTCGAGGCGTTCAAGCCGAAGTAGCCCGCCCCCCACGGGAATTGGCGCCGGATCCCCCTCGAATCGCACAATCGCGGGCGGCGGTTGGTCCGTAGACCTCTCGACGCCGCCCGGGGAGGGTTCCGCATGCTCGTTCGCCGTTCCGCCTCGCTGCTCCTGCCACTCGCCGTCGTCACCGCGTTCGCCGCCGCGCCGGCGGGCGCCCGGCAGGCCGTCCAGGCGCCGCGCCCGGCCGCCCGCCAGGCGCGCGTCGGCGGGACCACGCATTCGGTGAACGTCGGCCAGGGCGGCCTGAAGTTCGTCGACCAGGACACGGGCGCGGGGAGCACGACCACGGTCGCGGTCGGCGACACGGTGAAGTGGCACTGGGTCGGCTCGAACCACTCCACCACCCGGACTACCACCCCGGAGACCTGGGACTCGGGCGTCCAGAGCCCGCCGACCGCCGTCGACTTCACGCGGACGTTCAGCATCGCCGGGACCTACCTGTACTGGTGCAAGATCCACGGCTCGCCCACGTTCGGGATGCAGGGGACGATCGTGGTCACCGACCCCGCCGCCCCCACGATCTCCGTCGGCGACCTCTCGCACGCCGAGGGCGACAGCGGCACGACGGCGTTCGACTTCCCACTCACGCTCAGCCATTCGTCGGCATCGGACGTCACGGTGCACTTCTCCACGACGAACGGCACCGCGTCTGCCCCCGGCGACTTCACCGCCGCTTCGAACGCCACCACGACCATCACCGCCGGGAACACGACGGGGGTCGCCGAGGTCCTGGTGAACGGCGACGCCACGCCCGAGGCCGACGAGTCGTTCACCGTCTCGCTCGGGACGGTCACGGGCGCCACGGTGGCCGACGGCACGGCGACCGGGACGATCCAGAACGACGACGGCGCGCCGCCTCCGCCCTCGATGTCGATCAACGACGTCACGGTGAAGGAGGGCAACAGCAAGACGACGCCGGCGACCTTCACGGTGACGCTCTCGAGCGCGGCGGTCGGCACGGTCACGGCGCACTACGCCACCTCCGACGGTTCGGCGGTCGCGCCCGGCGACTACCGGTCCAAGTCGGGCACGGTGAGCATCGCGGACGGCCTGACGACGGGGACGATCACGATCAACGTCGTCGGCGACCGACTGCAGGAACCCGACGAGACGTTCACGGTCACGCTCACCGCGCCGTCGGGCGCCACGCTGGGCGACGCCGCGGGCCAGGGCACGATCACCGACCACAAGGACGTGTGCACGATCGTCGGCACGAACGCCGACGACACCATCTCCGGCACGCCCGGCAACGACGTGATCTGTGGGCTGAAGGGCAACGACACGCTGACCGGCCTCGGCGGCAACGACCGGCTGCTCGGCGCGGCCGGGAACGACACCCTCACCGGCGGCGCGAGCGGGGACGTGCTGAAGGGCGCCGGCGGCAACGACACCCTCCACGCCACCGACGGCGTGAACGGCAACGACTCAGTGAACGGCGGCACGGGCACCGACGCCTGCGACGCCGACCCGGGCGACGCGGTCACGGCCTGCCCGTGACGCCCACCGGGCCGGTCGGACCGGACCGAAGCAGCCGCAGCCGGTGGTCCGCCGACGGCCGCACCGCGAACCTGTGGTCGAATAGTGCCTGCTCCCGAGGCACGAGGTCGACATTGTCCGAACCCATGATCTCCCTGCGCAACGTGTCGAAGCGCTATGCGAGCGCCGCAGCCGGCGCCGCCGTGGACGACCTCTCGCTGGAGATCTCCGAGGGCGAGACCGTCGTGCTGGTCGGCCCGTCGGGCTGCGGCAAGACCACCACGATGAAGATGATCAACCGGCTCATCGAGCCCACGAGCGGTTCGATCGTGGTGAACGGCACCGACGTCATGCGGCAGGACCCCGTGCAGCTCCGGCGGAACATCGGCTACGTCATCCAGAGCATCGGGCTCCTGCCGCACCGAACCGTCGCGCAGAACATGGGCCTCGTCCCCAAGCTCGTCGGCTGGGACGACGACCGCATCGCGAGGCGCGTCGACGAGCTGGTGGAGATCTTCGACCTCGACCGGGAGTTCCTCGCGCGGTACCCGGCCGAGCTCTCGGGCGGCCAGCGCCAGCGCGTCGGCGTGGCCCGCGCGCTCGCCGCCGACCCGCCGGTGATGCTGATGGACGAGCCGTTCGCGGCCGTCGACCCCATCGTCCGGGCGCGGCTGCAGGACCAGTTCCTCGACATCCAGCGCCGGCTGCGCAAGACGATCGTGTTCGTGACGCACGACATCGACGAGGCCATCAAGATGGCCGACCGCATCGTCATCCTGAACCGCGGCGCGCAGGTGGAGCAGTTCGCCCCCCCGGAGGAGATCCTCCGGGCGCCCGCCAACGAATTCGTCGAGGGCTTCGTGGGCGTGGACCGCGGGCTGAAGCGCCTCGCCCTGATCCCGGTCTCGTCGATCAAGGTCGAACCCGGCCCGGTCGTCACCTCGGCCGCGACCGCCGACGAGGCCCGCAACGCGATCGAGGCCGGCGGCCTGGGCTGGGTGAGCGTGGTGGACTCAGGCGAGCTGCTCGGGTGGATCGACGGCTCCGACATCTCCTCCGCCACGACGGTGGCCGACACGAAGCCCCACAGGTTCAGCGCCTACGTCACCGCGAAGGACTCGCTGCGCGAGGCGCTCGACTCGATCGTGACCTCCGAGACGAACGTCGCGGTCGTGGTCAGCGAGGGCCAGCGCTACCTGGGAATCCTCACGGTCGAACACCTGACGAAGGAGATCGCGCAGTGACCGCCGGGGGCGTCACACGGTGATCGGGCAGGAGATCACCCCGCCGTCGTTCTGGGAATGGGTGCGCGACCACCCCCACGACATCCTCACGTTCCTCGGCATCCACGTGGTGGTCGCATTGATCGCGGTCGTGGTCGGCGTGCTCATCGCGTTCCCCCTGTCGATCCTGGCCTACCGCAGGCCGCGGTCGTATCCGCCGCTCGTCTGGGCGACCGGCGTCATGTACACGATCCCGAGCGTCGCCCTGTTCATCCTGCTGCTCCCGATCACCGGCCTGTCCTATCTGACCGTGGAGGTCGGGCTCATCATCTACACGCTGCTCATCCTGCTCCGGAACTTCGTGGTCGGGCTCCGCTCGGTCGACACGGACGTGCGCGAGGCGGCGCTCGGCATGGGCTATTCGAGCCACCAGATCCTGTGGAAGGTGGACGTGCCCCTCGCGCTCCCGGCGATCATGGCCGGGATCCGGCTGGCGACGGTCAGCACCATCGCGCTCGTGACGGTGGGCTTCGTCATCGGCCGCGGCGCGCTCGGGCAGCTCATCAACACGGGGATCACGCGTCTGTACCTGCCGCCCGTGTGGGTCGGCGTCCTGCTGTGCATCGCGCTGGCGCTGGCGGCGGACGCGCTCCTGCTCGCGCTCGGGAAGGCGCTCACGCCCTGGTCGAGGAACCGGCCGCGAAGCGAGGCGACGACCAGCGACGTGCAGCGGCTGGCGGCGGGGGTGCGGAGATGAACACGTTCGTCGACGGCATCCAATGGATCTTCACCGCCTCGAACTGGCACCAGGTGAACTTCCAGGCGGGTATCGCGTCGCAGCTCTGGTACCACATCCAGGTCTCGCTGATCGCGCTGGCGATCGCGGCGGCAATCGCCATCCCAGTCGGCCTGTACGTCGGCCACAAGCGCCGTGGGACCTGGCTCGCCGTCACCGTCGCGAACATCGGCCGGGCGATCCCGTCCTACGGGCTGGTCGTCCTGATGGTGTTCGCCTGCGTCAGCCTGGCGCCGACGCTGGTCGACTCCATGTTCCCGACGGCGGTCGCCCTCACGATCCTCGCGATCCCGCCGATCCTCACCAACACCTACGTGGGCGTGCAGGAGGTCGACCAGGACGTGGTCGAGGCCGCCCGCGGCATGGGACTGAAGGAGGTCCAGGTTCTCCGGAGCCTGGAGATGCCGCTCGCCGCGCCGCTGATCATGGCCGGGCTCCGGACGTCCGCGGTGACCGTGGTCGCGACGGCCACGCTCGCCGGGTTCGTCGGCGGGGGCGGGCTCGGGAGCTTCCTGAACAGCGGGTTCGCCCAGCAGGGCCAGGACCCCCAGCTCATCGGGGGCGCCATCCTGGTGGCAACCCTGGCGATCCTCACCGAGCTCGTGTTCGCGGCGCTGGAACGGGCTGTAACGCCCCGAACCCGGTCGAGACAGCACCGCGGCGCGGCTGCGACCGACGCTGTCGGGGGGCCCTGATAGGGTTCCGCGCATCCAGTTGGGGGGGCGTGAGACGCCCCACGACAAGACGGGAGGAGATACCCATGCGGAACATCCGCATGTTCGCCCTCGGGGCGGCCTTCCTCGCCATCGCCGTTACCGGGGTGGCGTGTGGGTCGGGTGGGGGCGACAACGGCGCGAGCTCGGGAGCCACGAGCGCCACCAGTGGCACCACCGCCACGAGCGGGACGAGCGGGACGAGCGGCACGTCCGGTACCAGCGGAACGACTGGCACGTCCGGTACCAGCGGCACGTCCGGAACGTCCGGCACCAGTGGCACCAGCGGGCCCACGCTGGCCAGCACGATGGTGTTCGGGGCGCCGCCGGACTGCGCCACCAACCAGTTCTGCGCGATCGGCCTCAAGGACCTGTACGGCATCGTGTTCAAGTCGATCAAGACCACCGACTTCGGCGGGCCGATCACGGTCCAGGCGCTGAAGGCCGGCACGGTCCAGGTCGGGGAGCTGTTCTCCACGTCGGTCTACGACCCGACGTTCGTCGTGCTCCAGGACGACAAGCACCTCGAGGCGTCGGACAACATCGTCCCGGTGATCCGTTCCGACAAGGACAGCGACGCGATCAAGGGCATCCTCAACCCGATCAGCGCGGCGCTCACCACCGACAAGATGCTCGCGCTCAACAAGCAGGTCGACATCGGCCAGGAGGACCCGGCGAAGGTGGCCGAGGGGTTCCTGAACGACAACAACCTGCTCGGCACCACGAGCGGATGCTCGGGCGACATCACGGTCGGCGTCTCGGGCGCCTTCGGCGAAAGCAAGATCGTGGCCGAGATGTACGGCCAGGCCCTCGCCAAGGCCGGCTGCAACGTCTCCTACGAGCTCGACCTCGAGAGCCGCAAGGTCTCCGACGCGGCGCTGTTCTCCGGTTCGATCGACCTCAAGCCGGAGTACCTCGCGAGCGAGGCAACGGCGCAGGACGCGAAGGCCAAGGTCTCGGGCGACCCGGACAACAACGCGCAGATCCTGTCGGGCCTGCTCGCGAAGAAGAAGGTCGACGTGCTCGACTTCGCGCCGGCCGTCGACCAGAACGTGTTCGTGGTGACCAAGGACATCGCGGACCAGTTCCACCTCACCAAGATGAGCGACCTCACGCAGCCCGCGCCGTAGGCCGTCTGTCGACGCATCACCACGGGGGCCGTCCGGGCAGCGGGCGGCCCCCGTGGTGTTCCCGGAGACCGCGATCGCGGCGGGCTCAGACGGAACGTTCTCCGGCGCGGACCTCGACTGCCAGGCGGTTGGCTGGGGGGGCCAGCGGACACGACCACCGCGGGTCGTACGAGCACGACGGGTTGTAGGCGAAGTTGAAGTCGAGCACCAGCCGCCCGTCGGCGCCGACGCCCAGATCCGACCCTTTCACCGTGTCCATCAGGTACCGCCCCGCCCCGTACGTCTCGTGCCCGGCCGTCGCGTCCCGGAACGGCAGGAACAGCCCCCCGCCGTACCCCTCGAGCCAGTACGCGTCGAGCGACAGGTCGAGAGCGCCCGGCAGGTCGAAGCGAACGGTGGCGAACCGCGTGAACCGGTACGCGCCGCCGTCGCTCGCCCCGATCTCGAGCGTCTCGTGCTCGGCCGGGACGACCTCGCCGGGCACCCGGTACGCGGGGTCGTAGTCGAACAGCGGCACGCCCGGGTACCCGGTACGTTCGTCCGGCGGGACGGGCGACTGGGAGTGCGTGCGGAACAGCTCGTCGCGAACCGCACGCCACCGCCGCCAGGCCGCCGAGGGGTCGCCGTCGGCAGCCGTCGTGCGCACCTCCGCGTACAGCTCGAACACGCGGCGCTTCCAATCGAGCAGGTCGAGCAGGTCGAGCAGGTGGCCGGCGCTCACGACGGGGCTGCCGGCTCCGGCGCCTCGGGGAGGGCGGTTCCCGCCATCGGATGCGGGACGCACATATGGTGATGGTGCTCGGTCCCGCTCGCATGGAACTCGTCGTGGGCCGCGCTGCCGACCACCACGCCTTCGCCGG
>DATLUW010000215.1:0-2256 GCA_035577825.1 Actinomycetota bacterium
TCGGTCTCGTCGTACCGCGACGACAGCGGGTAGTCGTACGAGCTCGTCGCGTCCAGCGCGTACGGGCGGCGGCAGTACACCTTCACCCCGGGCGCCCCGATCGGCACGACGGCGGTCACCGCGTGGTCGGCGTCGTCCGCAGTGAGCGGCTTGATACACGACACCAGCACGAAGTCGGACACGGCCGAGCTGGTCCCCAGCATCTGGCTGCCCCGGAGCACGATGCCCTCGTCGGTCTCGTCGACCACGCCGACCTGGACGAAGTCGCCCTCCCACCCGCTGGCGGTGGTCGCCCGGCTCACCTGCGGGGGCACGATCACGTAGCTCAGGAACGGCGACTCGTCGAGCATCCGCCGATGCCACTCGGTCACGTGCGAGCCGAACTGCCGCTCGCCACGGTCGAACACCGACGGCTTGCCCGCGAACCCGGCCATGAACGCGCCGACGTGATCGGGGCTCCGACCCAGGAACCCGTGGGTCAGCCGGGCCCACCGCGCGACCGCCTCGCGCCACGACCGGAGGTCCTCCGGCGACCGGGGGATCATGAACGGCTTCAGGGCGGGGCGGCCGGTCTCCGGGGCGGTGAACACCATGTCGTTGGCCGGATCGGCGGCGTAGTCGTACAGCGAGGCCACCGTCGCGGCCACCCCTCGGAACGCGGGGTGATCGGGCACGCTTTCGACCACCTCCCCGTTGACGATCACCCGCCGCCCGTCGCGGAGGCCCGCGAGGTAGTCCTGGCCGCTCCGCATCGCGGTCATTCCCCAGCCGAGACCGGCAGCGACGGCAGGAACGACGCCACCACCTCGTCGACGGCAGCCCTCCCCCGTTCGAAGTCGCTCTGGCTGATCGCCGGGAGGAACTCGACCTCGGCGTCGAGCCCCAGCCACAACGCCTCTGCGATCTTCGGCACCTCGTGGCTGCCGGCCACGGTGAGGAAGAAGTAGATGCAGCGCTTCCCGTGCTCGATGACGAAGTAGTAGTCGTCGGCATCGACCCACTGGAGCGCGCGTTGCAGCCGCCCGGCGAGGGCGGGGTTCGTCTTCTGCTCGTTCCCGATCGCGACCGAGATGGTGGCGCGAACGAGGAACCGCATCCGGCCCAGCTTCGCGTCGCCATCCACGGTGTCGATCCGGGCGCTCGTGTCGGTCATCCCCCTCACTCCCTTGTCGACGGCGTGGCCCGAACGCTCATGGCCGGGCCTGGGTGTTCCTTCGATGACCCCACTCGGAGGTGACGGTCAGGGCGCCCACCTCCCACGTGTCCTCGTCCACCTCGAGGCTCCCGAAGCCGTATTCGATCTCGAAGGCCGACGGCGTGCGGAGGTAGAACGAGATGGTCCGGTCGTTGCTGTGCTGGCCCACCTCCGAAAGAGCGACCCCCCGCTCCTCGCAGATGGCCAGCGTCGACTCGACGTCCTCCCGGGCGGCGACCTCGACCATGATGTGGAGCAGGTTGGGCCGGTCGCTCCGGTACACCGCCAGGCTGTGATGCCGCGAGCTGCACCGCAGGAACGCGAGGTGCAATCCCCGCTCCGCGACGTCGATGCGGTCGCTCAGCCGGAACCCCATGGTCTCCGTGTAGAACCGAATGGCCTCCTCGCGTTCCGGCACCCCGACCACGGCGTGGCCGACGGCGAGAAACCCGGCGATGTCGCGGGCCGGGGCGAACGGCGCGGTCGGGGCCTCGGTCGCGTCGACCAGCTCGTGGCGGTAGCCGAACGGGTCCCCGAACGCAACGATGTCGTCCCCCGCCCCGCTCCATCCGTGCCGCGTCGTCCACACCGGGTCGAGTCCCTTGGCGGCCAGCTCGTCGAACGCGTCCCGAATCGAGCCGCCCGCGGCCAGCTCCCATCCCAGCGCGACCAGGCCGTCGGCGGAGCCCGGCCGGACCGCGATGCGATGGTGGCGCTCGTCGAACCGAACCTCAACGTCGCCGGGCGGGGCGTCGCCCGCGAGGGGCGCGCCGAGGACCTCCGGCGCGAACGACGCCCATCGCCCCGGGTCCGTGGACTCGGTCTCGACGTACGCGAGCGCCGACACGTTCACGCGGGTCCGCCTCCCAGGTCGCGTGTCAGGAAGTCCACGACGTGGTGGTTGAACTCCTCCACCCGCTCGGCCATCACCCAGTGCCCGCAGCGCGGCAACACGACGAGCCGCGAATTCCGGATACCGGCGAGGAACCCGAGCGCATGTTCCAACGGCACGAAGCGGTCCTCCCGCCCCCAGACGAGGAGCGTCTCGGCCGCGACCCCGG
>DATLUW010000216.1:0-4704 GCA_035577825.1 Actinomycetota bacterium
TGGGAGGGCGAACCCGTCGACGACCGCCGGACGATCACGTACGGCGACCTCCGGAAGATGGTGGTGAAAGCCGCCAACGGGTTCCGTTCGCTCGGGATCGAGAAGGGAACCCACGTCGGCGTGTACATGGGCATGGTCCCGGAGCTCCCGGTGGCGATGCTGGCGCTGGCGAGGATCGGGGCGCCGTTCACGGTGGTGTTCGGCGGGTTCAGCCCGGACTCCCTGTCCGGCCGGCTGAACGACATGGAGTGCACCCATCTGATCACCCAGGACGGAGCCTGGCGACGCGGATCGGTCGTGTCCCTCAAGAAGAACGCCGATGACGCGCTGGATGCCGCGCCGGGCGTGAAGACGGCGATCGTGCTGCGTCGCACCGGCAACGACGTGGAGTGGACCGACGGGCGCGACCACTGGTGGCACGACGTTGTCGACTCGCAGTCCGACGACCCGGCGAGCAGCCCGCCCGAGGAGATGGACGCGGAAGACCTGCTGTTCCTGATGTACACGAGCGGGACCACGGCGAAGCCGAAGGGCATCATGCACACGACGGCCGGCTATCTCGTGGGGACGTCGGTCACCCACCACTACATCTTCGACATCAAGCCGGACACCGTGTACTGGTGCGCGGCCGACATCGGCTGGATCACCGGCCACAGCTACATCGTGTTCGGACCCCTGGCGAACGCCACCACCTCGGTCATGTACGAGGGGACGCCCGACTTCCCGGACAAGGACCGGTGGTGGGACATCGTCGAGCGCTACGGGGTCCAGGTGCTGTACACGGCGCCGACGGCGATCCGGACGCACATGAAGTGGGGGCCGGAGTTCGCGGCGAAGCACGACCTCTCGTCGCTCCGGCTCCTGGGTTCGGTCGGCGAGCCGATCAACCCCGAGGCGTGGATCTGGTACCGGACGCACATCGGCGGCGAACGCACGCCGGTGGTCGACACGTGGTGGCAGACCGAGACCGGGATGATCCTCATCACCCCGCTCCCCGGCGTCACCACGCTGAAGCCGGGGTCGGCCACTCAGCCGTTCCCGACGATCGAGGCCGCCGTCTACGACGAGCAGGGCAACGAGGTCCCACCGGGCGGCGGCGGGTACCTGGTCATCAAGGGGCCGTGGCCGTCGATGCTCCGCGGCATCTACGGCGACCCCCAGCGGTACCAGGACACCTACTGGTCGAAGTACCCGGACACGTACTTCGTCGGCGACGGCGCACGCGTGGACGACGACGGCGACTTCTGGCTGATGGGCCGGGTCGACGACGTGATGAACGTCTCCGGGCACCGCATCTCGACGATCGAGGTCGAATCCGCCCTGGTCGACCACCCGTCCGTGGCCGAGGCGGCGGTGTGCGGGCGCATGGACGCGACGACCGGGCAGGCCATCGTGGCGTTCGTGACGCTGAAGGGCGGCAAGGAGGGCTCGCTCGAGGACATGGAGACGCTCCGGAACCACGTCGCCAAGGTCATCGGGCCGATCGCCAAGCCCGCGAACATCGTGTTCACGCAGGAACTCCCGAAGACCCGGTCCGGCAAGATCATGCGGCGCCTGCTGCGCGACGTGGCCGAGAACCGCGAGCTGGGCGACACCACGACGCTGGCCGACCCCACGGTGGTCGAGGAGATCCGCACGCGCGCCACCGAGGGCTCGTCCAAGGACGAGTAGGCGCCGCACCGCGTTCACGTCGCTCGCGTAGCCTCCTGCGTCGATGAACGTCGGCGAGGTCGCGATCGTGCTCGTCGTCGGCCTGGTGGCCGGCGCGCTGAACTCGGTGGCCGGCGGCGGCACGATGATCACGTACCCAGCGCTGGTGTTCGCCGGGCTCGACCCCATCACGGCCAACGCCACGTCCACGCTGGCCCTGTGGCCGGGCTACGTGGCCGCGACGGCGGGCTTCCGCAGGGAGCTCGCGGGGACCAAGCCGTTGCTGCTCCGGCTGGCGGTCCCCTCGCTCGCCGGCGGGATCATCGGCGCGATCCTGCTCCTGCTCACGTCGGACCGGGCGTTCGAGCTGCTGGCGCCGTTCCTGATCCTCGGCGCAGCGCTGCTGCTGATGTGGCAGGACCGGCACCCCCCCGCCGCGCATCCCGAACGCGTCGCGGCGGCCACCGCGGGGCTGCTCGCGTGGCAGTTCTTCGCCGCGATCTACGGCGGCTACTTCGGCGCCGGGCTGGGGTTCGTGCTCTTGGCCGGCTACGGGCTCTTCGGGAACCCCGACTTCCTGCAGTCGAGCGGCCTGAAGAACGCGACGACGGTGCTCATCAACGGCATCGCGCTCGTGTACTTCATCGCGAAGGGAACGGTCGTCTGGTCCGATGGGCTCGCGATGGCGATCGGCGCGACGGCCGGCGGCTACTCGGGGGCGACGATCGCCCGCCGCGTCGGCGCCCGCCCCGTGCGGCGCTTCGTGGTCGCGCTCGGTTTCCTGCTCGCGATCGCGCTGCTGGTCAAGGCGCTCGTCTGACCCCCCGGTCAGCGAAGGACCCGGTACCGCATGTGGGTCGCGAACGACGAGTGGAGCACCTCGAGCACCTCGAGGTCGAACGACTCGTCGAACCCTTCGAACAGTCGCTTCCCCCCTCCCAGCACGACGGGCGCGATCGAGATCGTCAGCTCGTCGACATGGCCGTCGCGCAGGGCTTGCCGGATCACGTCGGCCCCGCCCATCACGGACACGTCCTTGTCCCCGGCCGCCTCTCGGGCGCGGGCGAGCGCCTCGTCGAGCCCGCTGACGAACGTGAACCCGGCCTCGGGCGGTGGGGCGTCCTCCGGGTGGTGCGTCACGATGAAGAACGGCATCCCGAAGGGGTTGCTGCCGCCCCAGGCGTCCGCGGCCCGGTACGTTCCACGGCCCCCGACGACCGCGCCGATGCGGGCGAAGATCCCGTCGATGAACTCCTTGTCCGCGCCGGTGGCCTCCCCCTCGGTCCCGCTCCCGTACGTCCACGGCCCGCCGAACACCCAGTAGTGCAGCCGCTCCCCGCCCTCGCCGAGGCCTTGCTCCGGCCCGTCGTTCGGCCCGGTGACGTACCCGTCGACCGAGATCGTGATCCCCGCGATCACCTTCGTCATCGTCAGCTCCTTCCGTTCGTCACATCCACCGATCAGACCGACCCGAGCCCAGGAAATCATCGAACGCGCCGCGAAGGCACCGACGAGCAGCGAGTCAGTAGTTCGTCGGGGTGGCGACGCAGCCGTAGGGCGCCGCGACACCGAACGTGATGTTGACGAACTGGATCACGCGGGTCTGGTTGTCCGTCAGCGCGACCGTGCGCGTCTGCGACCCGTCGAAGTAGTAGTCATCCGTCCACTGGGCCTCCTGTGAGGCGCCGAGGTTGTCGTAGACCTCCGCGAGCTCCCCGATGCTCGGGAGCCGGAGTCCCGCGAGCATGCACGTCCCGAGCGCCGCCTGGAACGTCGCGGGCGCCCGCTCCGAGGGGTCGAAGCAGAGGTCGAACCCCGCCTGGAGGTCGCCCGGACACTGCATCGTGAAGGAGGCCTGGAGGCCCGACGACAGGTCCATACGGCCGACGGATCCGGGGATGAGGTTCGCGTGCGCTCCGGCCGGCGGGTGATGCCCGGCGATCGTGCCGGCGGCGACCTGGGCGTTCGACTTCACGATCATGGTCGTGGTCGCCGCCGCCGTCCCGCCGAGCGCGACCACCAGCGCGAGCGTTGCCGTCACGTTGGCGTAGGTGAACCTCCGGGCCGATACCGATGCCATGGCCGTGCTCCTTCCGCCAGGGGTCAGCGCCCAGTGTCGACCCGGCCGCGGTTGTTCGCTTGCACGGCGCCGGTCGCTTGACCGGGTTGCAGGCGCGTCGGACGATCCCGCCGTCCACCTGATCCTGGAGGTCCACTCATGCCGTCTCGTTCGTTCGTTCGCGTCGCCGCGGCCGTCGCCGTCGCCGGCCTGCTCGTCGTGTCGTGCTCCAGCGGAACGCCGAAGGGCCGCGCCACCGAGGGAACCGGCGACGCCGGGTCCCAGACGAGCGAAGCGACGACCGGGGCCACCAGCGAGCCGACGCCCGAGCCGCCGACGAGCGAGCCGACGCCGGTCTCGCCGCCGTCCACGAGCGGCCCCAGCGGCAGCGGCGACGGCGGTGGGAACGGGATCTTCCTGACCGAGGGCGGGACCTACCAGATCACGTCCGACCGGATGATCTACATCGCGAAGCAGAAGTACCTCGTGGTGACGCCCAGGATCTGGTTCGGTCAGACGGCGACGCCGAAGTTCCCGAAGGGCGCGTACCTCGCGACCGACACCGGCGCGTACCTGTCGAGCGGCGGCACCTGGACGAACGCCTCGAGCCGGACGCTGAAGGACCACCTGCGGCCGGTGAACGCCGACGCCGTGCTCCGGGCGCTCGCCCGGCTGCCGATCTCGACGTGGCACTACCGCTCTGAGGCGGCGGGGATCCGGCACCTCGGGCCGATGGCCGAGGATTTCTTCCGGATGTTCCGCCTCGGGCAGGACTCGCGGCACATCGCGACCGTGGACGAGGAGGGCGTGGCGCTCGCGGCGATCAAGGCGCTGGCCGACCGCTCGGCCCGCCAAGGGCACGCCATCGCATCGCTCCGAGCGGAGCTCGGCAGCCTGGCCGACCGGGTTCGTCAGCTGGAACACAGCTCGAAGCACTGAACCGGGGTGACGGGGAGCCAGGCACGCCCGAAGCGGGCGAACCCGTCTGCTACCCT
>DATLUW010000217.1:0-2376 GCA_035577825.1 Actinomycetota bacterium
GGCCGCCGTTGTGCTGCAGGAGGTTGTTCGCCGTCTCGTTCCCGAACGCCTGGTAGTAGCAGAGGTCGTCCGGACCCGGCGTGCCGCCCCGGCACGTCGCGCCCGGCGGCGGCGCACCCTGGTACGGGTCGTCGACGATCAGGACGCCCCAGGCGTCGTTGTGGGTGATGCGGTTGTGCGCGATCGTGTCGTACCGCCCGCCCGCCACCACGATGCCGGTGCCGATCGGCGCAGCACCCGCCTCCCCGGTCAGCGCGCCGGGCACGTCGGGGTCGTTGTTGTCGTGGATGAAGTTCCACCGCCAGACCTCGCAGCTCGCGGTGCCGGTCGGGCCCTTCGCGGTTCCGGGGCAGTGGCCGTCCTGCGGCGACGGTACGTCGTCGTTGTTCTCCGAGTCGGTCGTGACGCCGGTCTTGTTGTGGTCGAACTCCGAGGACTCGATGATCAGGTGCCCGCCGGAGTTCGTCCCGCTGTAGCCGAGCGCGCTGTTCTGACCATGGGCGTCCTTCAGGATCGCGTTGCAGTCCGGACACGCGCCGATGTAGTACGCGGCATCGCCCATGTTGTTCGCGTACGTGTGCGTGATGAGGCCGGGCCCGTCCGCGTTGCTCACGAAGATCCCGTAGTCGCCGAACGGCGCGCCGATGCCGTTGGAGTACGTGCTGGACGCGGTGAGGTTCGAACCGAGGTACGCGTGCATGCCGATCTTCCCGGAGCCGTCGCCGCCGTTCCACCAGATCTCGTTGCCGGCGTCCCCGTTCGGCGTCGTCAGGAAGTTGCACACGGTGAGGTTCTGGATCGAGACGCCGGAGGCCTTCCACACCTCGATGCCGTTGCGGCCGATGTGGTGGCCGTCCTCGATCGGGCCGAGCGCCTGGTCCTTCTTGTCGCCGCTGCACGGCGCCGCGGCCGTCCGCTTCGTGCCGTCGACGACCACGGTGTTGCGGTTCATCCCCCGGAGGTGGATGCCGTCGGTCTCGATGAGGACGCCCGCGGGGTACTCCGCCTGGGTCGAACCGACCTCGTGGTAGTCGCCGGGGGCGACCAGGATCCAGTCGCCGGGGTTCGCGGCGTCGACGGCCGCCTGGATCGAACGGAACTGCCCCGCCAGGCCGTGGAACGCCCCCACCCGCAGGACGCGATGCTGCGGCGACGCTGCGGCGGGCGCGAGCTGCAGGGCGCAGAGCGCCGTGACGGCGAGCGCGGCGACGAGCAGGGTTCGGGTCGAACGGCGGACGGTCGAGCGGGCAGGGGCCATGGTTCGCTCCTCGCGAGGTCGGCGAAGCCGCGGAGGCGGCGGGCGAGCAAGGCATTCCCGGCCGGACCTCGAGGCAAACGCCGCGGGCCCGGCCGCCTTCGGCGGCCGGGCCCGCTCACCCGGCTGGTCTCAGCGTCCGGTCAGGAGCACTGCGACGACGCGTCGCCCGCGTCGGTGGTGCAGGTGTTGGTGCCGGCGTTCCCCTTCGCCGTGTCGCCGGGAGCGCCGTCGGCCGTGTCCAGGGAGTCGTCCCCCGGGCCCCCGACCAGCGTGTCGGTGCCGTTGTGGTCGGTGAGCGCGTCCCCGCCGCGTTGCCCGTACACGGTGTCGTTCCCGCCCGCGCCGTCGATCTGGTCGGCCCCCGCGAGCCCGCAGATCACGTCGCCGCCGGCCGTCCCAGTGATGACGTCGGCGTTCACAGTTCCGATCAGCGTGCAGCCGCGGGTGTTGGTCTGGACGGCGATCGCGTCGGTCTTGTTGTTGTTCCCTGGGTTGGGGTCGGTCGACGAGAAGGTCTGCGCCTGCGCCTGGTTGCCCTGCGAGCCCGACGCCGTCGGACGCCACGTCACCGCGATCGTGAACGAGCTGCCCGCGGTCACGAAGGCGGTCGAGCAGTCCACCGTCCCGTTCGACCCGACCGCGGGCGTGCTGCACGAGAACCCGCCCGGGGCCGTGACCGATTTGAAGGTGAACGACGCGGGTGGGATGTCCTTCGCGTGCACCTGGAACGCCGTGGTCGGGCCGAGGTTCTCCACGAACATCTTCGCCGTGAACGGCCGCCCGATCTCGACACGCCCCGGCTCGTGGGTGAGCGTCATCCGCACGTCGGCGCAGGCGGAACCCTTGGCGTTCGCCGAAACGGCCTTCGCGTGCAGCGGCGGCGGCGAGCTCGGGGGCAGGGTCGTCGGGGGCCCGCACGTGATCCCGCGATGCACCGAGGTCGCGGCGCCCGATGTTCCGGCAGCGATCAGCGTGGTGAACGCCACGACCATCGCGGCCAGGACGGCCCAGCCTGCGACGCGGGCACGACGGATGCTCGAGCTCATGGGACTCCCCCTTCGATCCGGGGCCTCGGCCGCTCCCCCGACGGGGACGGCCGTTCGACCCGGGCGTTCGGT